>DASZXM010000356.1:0-5686 GCA_035546415.1 Pseudonocardiaceae bacterium | reverse complement strand
TAGGTCCACCATTTCGCGGTCCACAGGTGGCCGTTGTAGGTGACCTTCGCGCCGCCGGTGTAGGCGGTCGTGGAGCTCCAGGCGCTCACGCCGGCGCACGAGCCGCTACCACCGCCGCCACCGGGCGGGGTCGTGGTCGTGGTGGTCGTCGTGGTCGTGGTGGGTGGCGGCGGTGTCGCACCGGCGAACTGGGCGGTGTACTTGGTGAAGTCCCAGTCGCCCTGCGGGACGCTGCTGCACGTGCCGCTCAGCGAGCCGTTGTTGTCCGGCGGGTTGCACTGGCGGTCGCGGTTGACCGACCAGAACGTGAACCGGCCCAACCCGTTGCTGGTGGCGTAGTTGAGCACGGACTGGAAGTCCGACTGGTAGAAGTACTCCGCCGAGTCGGTGCGGCCGTTCATGCCGGAGAAGCCCTCGTGCGCGAACGCCGTCGCGCTGTCCCAGCCGAACGTGTTCTGCAACAGCGTGTGGAACGCGTTCAGCGCGGAGATCTGACTGGACGCCCCGCTGAACCCGCCGTCGAACGGCATGATCGAGAAGTTGTTGGGCGCGAAGCCGGCGCTCTTGGCGGTGTTCAGCACGTTCTGCCCGAAGTAGCCCGTGCCGGCCGTGGTGCCCGCCGTGGTGATGGAGATGTAGAGGCCCGGGTTGTTCTGTTGCAGGATCTTGGCGGCGCCGATCTCGTTGTTGATCGCCGTGGTGTTCTCGTACTCGGGTTCCTCCAGGTCGAAGTCGACGGCCTTGAGCGAGTACTTGTTGATCACCGCCTGCTCGGCGGACGCGGTGGCGGATGCGGAGCCGCACACCTGGCCGAGCTTGGTGCCGTTGTAGCCGCCGAAGGAGACCGAGACGTCACCGCCCGCGGAGCGGACGCTGTTGATGACGCCGGCGACGGTGCTGTCGGACGACACCTCGTTGGTGCCGTCCCACGCGGCGCTGCACCCGCCGTCGGAGAGCACGAAGGCCAGCTCGAAGGTCTTCTGGCCGGTCGCGGACATCACCGACGGCAGGTTCGGCGGGTTGTTGTCCAGCGGCATCACGTACGGGGCGGCTGCGTACCAGTTCGCCGTCACCGCACTGCTCTGCACTTGCGGTGCCGCACTTCCCGCGTCGGCTAACGCGATCATCGCACCCGCGGCCACCACCGTGACAGCGAGCGCGGACATCGCCGTTGAGCGTCGCACGTGTCCTCCTAGTCCCAAGCCCCCTGATCGTTCTCGGCCCCCTGCCGGCTGATGGCCTGATAGCGGGATGGTGGCCATGGGTAGCCGGGTCGTCACCTGGTAGAACGAATGTGGCCTAGACCACTTGCGGTGTCAAGGGTGTGGACTAGACCAATGTGGATCGGATGAACCGCCCACCCGCACTGGTCCGCATCAGGCCGGACGGCCCGTCAGGGTGCCGTTACCGGTTGACGGACTACCCTGTTGGGCGTGTCCGTGGAGTCCGTGTTCCCGAGGTTGGAACCCCTGCTGCCGCAGGTGCGCAAACCCGTCCAGTACATCGGTGGTGAGCTGAACGCCACGGTGAAGGACTGGGCGGCCACGGACGTCCGGTGGTGTCTGATGTATCCGGACGCGTACGAGGTCGGCCTGCCCAACCAGGGCGTCATGATCCTCTACGAGATCCTCAACGAGATGGACGGCGTGCTCGCCGAGCGCACGTACGCGGTGTGGCCGGACCTGGAAGCCCTGATGCGGGCGAACCACATTCCGCAGTTCACCGTTGACAGTCACCGGTCCGTGGCCGCGTTCGACGTCCTCGGTGTGAGCTTCGCCACCGAACTCGGCTACACGAACCTCCTCACCGCGCTGGATCTGGCCGGCATCCCGCTGCACGCCACCGACCGCACCATCGACCACCCGATCGTGCTCGCCGGTGGCCACGCGGCCTTCAACCCCGAGCCGCTGGCCGACTTCGTCGACGCCGCGGTGCTGGGTGACGGTGAGGAGGTCGTCGGCGCGATCACGGCGATCGTGCGGGCCTGGAAGGCGGAGGGCCGCCCGGGTGGCCGCCGGGAACTGCTGCTGCGGTTGGCCGAAACCGGTGGCGTGTACGTGCCCCAGTTCTACGACGTCACCTACACGGGTGACGGTGCGATCGACGCCGTGGTGCCGACCCATGATCGGGTCCCCGAACGGGTCGCCAAGCACACCACGATGGACCTGGACGAGTGGCCGTATCCGAAGCAACCGCTTGTTCCGCTCGCCGAGAGCGTGCACGAGCGGATGAGCGTGGAGATCTTCCGCGGCTGCACCCGCGGCTGCCGTTTCTGCCAGGCCGGCATGATCACCCGTCCGGTGCGCGAACGCTCCATCGACGGCATCGGCGCGATGGTGCGGCGCGGACTGGAGGCCAGCGGCTTCGAAGAAGTCGGCCTGCTCTCCCTGTCCAGCGCCGACCACTCGGAGATCGGCGGCATCGTCAAGGGCCTGGCCGACCGCTACGAGGGCACGCAGACCGGCCTGAGCCTGCCCAGCACCCGGGTCGACGCGTTCAACGTCGACCTCGCCAACGAGCTGTCCCGCAACGGCCGCCGCTCCGGCCTGACGTTCGCGCCCGAGGGCGGCAGCGAACGAATCCGCCGCGTCATCAACAAGATGGTGTCGGAGGAGGATCTCATCCGGACGGTCACGACCGCGTACGCCAATGGCTGGCGCCAGGTCAAGCTGTACTTCATGTGCGGCCTGCCCACCGAGACCGACGAGGACGTCCTGCAGATCGCCCGGATGGCGCAGGAGGTCATCCGCGCCGGCCGGGCGGCCACCGGTCGCAAGGACATCCGCTGCACCATCTCGATCGGTGGCTTCGTCCCCAAGCCGCACACGCCGTTCCAGTGGGCCTCGCAGTGCGATCCGGACACTGTGGACAACCGGCTGCGCCGCCTGCGCGAGGCCGTCAACAGCGACCGGTTGATCGGCCGCAACATCGGCATGCGGTACCACGACGGCAAACCCTCGATGATCGAAGGCCTGCTGTCCCGCGGCGACCGCCGGGTCGGCCGGGTCGTCGAGCGGGTGTGGTCGCAGGGCGGCCGGTTCGACGGCTGGAGCGAGCACTTCTCCTACCAGCGGTGGGTCGACGCCGCAGCGGCCGAACTGGAGCCGCTGGGCGTGAGCATGGCGTGGTTCACCACGCGGGAGCGGGACGAGGACGAGGTCCTGCCCTGGGACCACCTGGACTCCGGGCTGGACAAGGAATGGCTCTGGGCGGACTGGCAGGACGCACTGTCCGAACAGGAACAGGACGACTGCCGCTGGACCCCGTGCTTCGACTGCGGCGTCTGCCCGTCGATGGGCACGGACATCCAGATCGGCCCGACCGGCCGCACGCTGCTGCCGATCACGCCGATCTGACGGCTACCAGACGCCCAGGAGCGCGAAGCCGCCGGCCGGACCGCCGACCGGCGTGAGCTGCTGCGTGGTCGTCGGAGCGGGCGTGTCGGTCGTGGTCGGCGGGACGGTCGGCGTGGTGGCCGGCGGGGCCGTGTCCGTCGTGACCGGCGGCTGCGGCGTCGTGGTGGTCGGCGGCGAGGTCGCGTCGGCGCCGGTGGCGGACGTGTCCGACTGCGTGGCCGGCGGCGCCTGGTCCTGCTGTCGGGTGTCACCGGACGACACCGCGGCCAGCGCGTCGACCAGGCCGTGGCCGTAGAAGCTGTTGTACGTGCTGTCGCCGGTGCAGTAGGCGTCCTGCGCGCCGGTGCCGTTGAGGTCGTAGTCCGCCGGGCAGGCGATCGGGTCGGCCTCGGAGTCCAGCAGCTGCGTCAGTTGCCGTGGCGACGCGTCCGGATGCGTGGACGCCAGCAGCGCGGCCACGCCCGACGCGTGCGGCGCGGCCATCGACGTCCCGCACGAACTCGCGTACCCGCCGGGCACGGTCGACAGCACGCACCGGGAACCCTGCAGCGGGTCGCCGCCGGGTGCGGTCACGTTCACGATGCCCAGCCCGTAGGAGCTGTAGCTGGCCTTCACCTTGTCCGCGCCGACGGCGGACACGTTCACCACACCGGGAATCCCGGCCGGCAGCTGCACACACGAGTCGGACAGCTGCCGCTGCCGCTGGTCGTCGGAGTCCACGTTGTCCGGGCTGCGGCTGTCCTGCCCGGGGTTGGTCAGATCCACGCCACCGTTCCCGGCCGCCGCGATGGACAGCACGCCGTGCCGCGTCGCGTAGGTGACGGCCCGGTCGACCGCCTGGTAGATCACGCTCTGCCCGGTGACGTCCGCGCACGTGAACACCCACGGGTCCACGAAGTAGCTGTTGTTCGCGATCGTCATGTGCTCGTGCGCGGCCCACATGAACCCGCAGACGGCGGCCTCGGGATAGATGTAGCCGTCGTCGTCGACGACCTTCACCGACGCCACGCGCACGCCGGGCGCCACGCCCGCGATGCCGTGACCGTCGTCGTCGGCCGCGATCGTCCCCGCGACGTGCGTCCCGTGCGGCGACGTGGTCGGCTCCCAGGCCGACTGGGACGTGTCCGGCGCCCCGGTGACGCATCCGGCGGACGCCGTGCGGTCCAGTTCGCCGGTCAGGTTCGGGTGGTCCGGGTCGACGCCGGAGTCCAGCACCCCGACGACCACCTTGCTGCTGCCCTCGTCGATCCGGTGCGCCTGCCGGGCATTGATCATGGACATGTCCCACTGCCGGTTGGCCAGGTCGGCGGTGGACACGGCGGACGGGTCGCTGGTCACGCCGCCGTTCGGGTCGGCGGGCACCTCGTCGCTCTTGCGGCTGCCGGCCGTCGACTGGTCGGCGTCGTACGCCTGGGCCTCGGCGCTGTACGCGCGGTCGGGCCCGATCCGGTCCACGAACCGCGGGTCGGCTGATGTGGCCACGGCCACGGCGATGGGCGCGTAGTAGATGGTGGTCGTGCCGCACGCGGCCGTGATCTGTGCCTCGGCGTTCGACGTGCTGGTGCCCTCGCTGAAGACGACCAGGTAGCGCAGGGTCGGACCGCCCTGCACACAGCCGGTCGACTCGGCCTGGCCGGGGTCGGCGTGCGCCAACGGGTGGAACGCCAGGCAGCCCGTCGCCAGCAGGGCGGTGCCGATCGCTGCCGCCCTCGCTCGGCGGAGCAGAGGCACAGGGGACCTCCATGGGTGGTGGGACAGCCTCGGGGAATGCTCTGTCCACTCCAGCGGGACGGTAGCCAGCGGCGCCGGGCCAGACAAGTTCGCCGGCCGTTTTCAGCCTGCGGGTACCGTCCCTCGCAAGCTAACAGTAATCCCGAAGGAGCAGTCCTGAGCCGTCAAGATGAGCCGAACCCGTCGGCTCCGCCCGTCCAACGACTGAGGTTGCGTTACGCCAAACGGGGGAAGCTGCGTTTCACGTCACACCGGGACGTCGCGCGGGCGTTCGAGCGTGCGCTGCGCCGCGCCGGTGTGCCGATGGCGTTCTCCCAGGGCTTCAGCCCGCATCCGAAGGTGTCGTGGGTCGGCGCGGCGCCGACCGGCGCGGCCAGCGAGGCCGAGTACGTCGAGATCCAGGTCACCGAGCGAGTCGACCCGCAGGCCCTGCGGACCGCCGTGGACGCCGCGCTGCCGCCCGGGCTGGACGTGGTGGAGGCCGTGGTCGCCGCGGGTGGGTCGCTGCCGGACCGGATCGACGCCAGCCGGTGGCGGCTGGAGGTGCCCGGTGTACCGGCGGCCGAGTTGGCGCCGGCCGTGGCCGCGTTCCTGGCCGC
>DASZXM010000355.1:0-1557 GCA_035546415.1 Pseudonocardiaceae bacterium | reverse complement strand
GGCCGCGAAACTGGCCGGCGACGGGGACACGGTGACCGTCGACGACGGCGTGGTGAGCACGACCCTGGCGGCCGGCGACTTCCCGGCCGACTTCGCCGACCGTTTCGCCGAGGTCATCGCGGGTCACCGCGTGTGGTCGCGGGACACGGCGAGCATCCCTGCCTGATCGGCCTGGGCTATTGACCGTAGCTGCTCGGCTAGGTACGTTAGCCGCCATGGCGGCGACCAGGGGGCGGCAGCGGTGAAACTCGGGCCTCATCTGCACCGGATCGGCAACGACATCGTGGCGGCGTACCTCGTCGACACCGACGAGGGCGTCACCGTGATCGACGCCGGCCTGGCCGGCCACTGGCAGGACCTGCGGTCCGAACTGACCGCCATGGGCCGGTCGGTCGGCGACGTCCGCGGTCTCGTCCTCACCCACGGGGACAGCGACCACATCGGCTTCGCCGAACGCCTGCGCCGCGACCACGGCGTGCCGGTGTACGTGCACGAGGCCGACGCCGCCCGGTCGCGTGGCGAGGTCAAGTCCAAGGCGCCGGGTGGTGGCTTCCGGCTGGGAGCCGCCACCGGCTTCCTCTGGTACTCCATCCGCAAGGGCGGCCTGCGCAACACCTACCTCACCGAGGTCGTCGAAGTCCACGACGGCGACGTGCTGGACCTGCCGGGGTCACCGCGCATCATCGGCATGCCCGGCCACTCACCCGGCAGCATCGCCATCCACGTCCCGGTCGCCGATGCCCTCTTCGTCGGCGACGCCCTCACCACCCGCCACGTCCTGACCGGCCGCCGGGGCCCGCAGCCGGCCCCGTTCACCGACGACCCCGAACAGGCGCTGGCGTCCCTGGCCCACATCGAGGGCGTGGGCGCGACCTGGCTGCTCCCCGGCCACGGCACCCCCTGGTCGAACGGCATCCCGGAAGCCGTCCGGGCGATCAAGGCGGCGGCGTAGCCAGTGCGCTGACCACCTTGGGCAGGCAGCGTTGACGGTCGACGCTAGGCGCTCGTCAGCCGAACCGGCAGTGCGGTCAGTCGCCAGGTGCCGGGGTCGTGCGCGCGGTACCGCTCGGGATCACCGATGGCCTCCAGGCGGGGGAAGCGCTCGACGAGCAGTGCGGTCAGGGCGACCTGGGTCTGGATCCGGGCCAGTGCGGCGCCCAGGCAGAAGTGCGCGCCGTGCGCGAATCCCAGGTGCGGAGCCGGTGCGGCGCGGCGGATGTCGAGCCGGTCGGGGTCGGGGAAGATCTCGGGATCGCGGTTGGCCGCGCACAGCGCGGCGGTGACCGGCTCGCCCATCCTGATCCGGCCGATGTCCTCCCGGGCGTACCGGGGGATGGACAGCAGTTGCGGCCCGCACCACCGGATCAGTTCCTCGACCGCGGCCCGCGCCGAAGGCCGCGGCGCGTGCCACACCGTGGCGACCGTCTGACACGCCGCCGACGACCTCGTGGGTCAGGACAGCTAGCGCCACCAGAGGTGCACCGGCCAGGAGACGATCGCGGCGACCACCGCGGCCGCCGGCAGCGACAGCACCCAGCCGGTGACGATGTTCTCCGC
>DASZXM010000354.1:0-21363 GCA_035546415.1 Pseudonocardiaceae bacterium | reverse complement strand
GCGCGTCCTCGGACTCGATGTGCGCCGGGTCGGGACAGCCGTGCAGCGCGGCCGTGCCGGGCGTGTCCGCGCACCGGTCGCGCGTGTCCGGGACGCCGTCCCGGTCGCGGTCCCCGTGCCCGCCGCCGGTCAGCGTGATGTCGACGGTGTGGGCGCCGGCCAGCGCCGCCGGCACGGTGTGGCCGGGCACGTGCCTGCCGTCGACGGTGAACGAGCGGATCGTCGTGCCCGCGCCGTGCAGCCTGACCCTCAGGGTCGCCGCGCGGTAGTGCAGGCCGTGCAGCGTGACGTCACCCCAGCCGGCCGGCAGCGTCGGGGTGAACGACAGGCCGTTCTGCTGTGCGGTCATCCCGAACAGGCCGGAGTCGATCATGTCCAGGTATCCGGTGGCCGACCACGTCTGGTCGGGCTGCGATCCCCAGTGGAACTTCACCGTGTCGCCCAGCCGCTGCCAGCCGCCGTCGACGACACCGGTGTGGCCGTTGTAGATCTCCCAGAACCCGCTGTTGTCGTCGGCCAGCGCGGCCAGCCGGGCCGTCTCGCTCGCGAACGCGCTCTGGTCGCCCTGTTCGGCCAGTGCCTTGGCCCACAGGCCTTGCACGACGGGCCACACGATCGCGTTGTGCCGGCCGGGCTGCGTGTCGGAGTAACGCGCCCAGTTCGGGTACGTGTCCGGCATGCCCCAGGGCATCTCGGTGGCGTGCGCCAGGATCGACCTGGCCTGCGCCCGGTCGGCGATGCCGAAGATCAACGCGAAGGCCAACCCGGTGCCCTCCTGGTACGGGCCCGGCGTGCCGTCGGCGAGCAGCATGTAGTTGTACAGCCCGGTCCTGGGGTTCCAGAAGTGCCGGTTGATGGCGGCCTTCAGCGCGGCGGCCCGGGCGCGGTACGACGCGACCTCCCGGGCCGGGCGGCCCAGCCGCGCGGCCATATTCGCCGTGTTGACGTACGCGGCGTAGTAGACCTCGTTGGTGCTCAGGAACATGCCCGTGGCAACGCCCGGCCACGGCATCGAACCGGTGCTGACCGACTCGGTGGGGTCGGCCGGGGGAGCGGGGTAGCCGGCGATGCCGTCGTTGAAGAACGCCGCGCCGGTGAACAGGCCGTACCGGGCGTCGTAGCCGGCCGTGGTGGCGTGTTCGCGGATCGCCAGGGTGTCGGCGGCGGTCTGGTAGGCATCGGTCAGGAAGGTCTGGTCACCGGTGACCAGGTCCTGGTGCCATGCGGCCGTCACCCAGATGACCTGGTCCCACTGCTGGTCGTCCTGCTGGATCTCCAGGTTGCCGGCGCCATCCCGGTCGACCACCGCCCACAGCGTGTTCCGCGCCAGTGGCGGGTCGAGCAGGCTCGCCGCGTTCCAACTGTTCACCGACGCGTCCCGGGTCCACGGCTGCGGGTAGCCGCCGCCCGCCCGCACGATGCCCACGCTCGGGTCCAGCAGGCCGCTCTTGTCGTAGACGGTCGGGTCGTAGGGGATCGTGTTGGTCCGCAACAGGTTCGTCAACGCGGCCGCGTAGGCCGTGCCGAACAGGGCCTGGCTGTCCGGGTTGGCGAACTCGATCGACGGCGGCGACGGCTGCGCGACGGCGGCCCGGGCGCCGCTGGCGTCCGCGGTGTCCTGTCCGGCGAGCACGACACCGAGCGCCAGCACGGCGGCTCCCACGACTGCGGTGACGCGGTTGCGCTGACCTGCCCGTGATCTCATGCGGCACACCCTCCTGGTCGGTGATGCGTTCGGCGTAGGCTGTCGTTCCAATGCGGACGGTGACGGACGACGAGCGGCGGGCCCGGATCGGTGTGCGCCACGCACTCGCCGCTCCCGTACCGGGAGTCGAGCAGGCGACCCGGGCGGTGACGTGCCTGCACGCGACCGAGCCGGCGAGCATGTACCTGTCCGTGTACGCGCGCAGCGGTGCCACCCGGTCCGAGATCGACGCGGCGCTGTACGCCGACCGCAGCATCGTCCGGCAGTTGGCCATGCGCCGCACCGTCTTCGCGTTCCCGCGTGACCTGCTGCCGGCGGTCCGCGGCAGCGCGTCGGCACGGGTCGCCGCGCAACAAGTCACCCGGCTGGCCAAGGACGTCCAGGCGGCCGGGATCGCCGACGACGGCCGGGCCTGGGTCGCCGACGCCTGTGCCCGGACGCTGGCCGCACTGCGCGCGCGACCGGACACCACCGCAGGGCTGCGCGAACGGGTGCCGGTGCTGAACAGCAGAGTGCCGGTGGAGGGCAGGCAGGGTACCGACACGCCGATCGCGCCACGGCTGCTCATCGCCCTGGCGGCCGACGGGTCGGTGGTGCGCGGCCGCAACGACGGCGGCTGGAAGGTGTCCCGCCCGGTCTGGACGGCCGTCGAGCACTGGCTGGACCCCGATCCGGGCGTGCTCGACGAGGCCGCCGGTTACGCCGAACTGGTCCGGCGCTGGCTGTGGTCGTTCGGGCCGGGCACCGAGTCGGACCTCGCGTGGTGGCTGGGCGCGACCAGGTCCGCCGTCCGGCGCGCCCTCGCCGACGCGGGGGCGGTCGCGGTGCGCCTGGCCGACGGTTCGCCCGCGTGGCTGCACCCCGACGACACGGACGAGGCCGCCGCACCGGAGCCGTGGGCGGCCCTGCTGCCCGCACTCGACCCCACCACGATGGGCTGGCAGGCCCGCGGCTTCTACCTCGGCGATCATGCGGAACGCATCTTCGACCGCACCGGCAACGGTGGTCCGACGGCGTGGTGGAACGGCCGCATCGTCGGCGGCTGGGCGCAGGCCGACGACGGGACGGTCCTGGTCGTCCCCGCGGGTCCGATCCCGGACGCGGCCGGTGCGGCGCTCACCCGCCGCGCCGCGGAGCTCACCGCGTGGCTGGCCGGGGAGGTCATCCGTTCCAACTACCAGTCACCTCTGATCCGCACGCTCAGGACGTGATCGGGTCGGACAGGCCCAGATCCCACATGGCCAGGCCGTGGATGCCCTTGCTGGCCGCCAGCGTCCGGCGCAGCGCGAACGACCGCGCGTCCGACCACCACAGGACGGTGCCGTCGCCCAGCGTCGCGGTCCACTCGCCCGCCGTCTGGTCGAACGTGGCCGCGGCGCCTGCCATGTTCCTGGCGTCCTGGTCGCCGACCTGGGTCACGGTCCCGTCCGGGGCCCACGCGTAGCCGTAGCCGGCGACGCCGAGGTCGACCTTGCTCGCCGGCACCTCGCCGAGCACCAGGTCCAGGCCGTTCTCCTGCCAGGACAGCTCGCCGACCGGACCGGGACCCGAGTCGCCCCAGCCGTGCTCGTCGTAGGCCATCAGCGCGACGTTGTCCACGACACCGCCCAGGGCGGCCAGGTCGTAGCCGTTGTCGCTGAACTCGGCCAGCGTGGTGAAGTTGGTGACGTCGATGCTGACCTGCTTGCCGGCCGGCAGCGCGTTCTTCAGCGCGGTGGCGAAGTTGGTCAGCCCGGCCCGGTCCCTGGCCTGCAGGGACTCCAGGTCGATGGTGACGCCGTCCCACCCCTGCTGGCTCACCGCGCTGCTCAGCGTCGCGACCACCTTGGTGATGTTGGTGGTGCTGGACAGCAGCTTGTGCGCCGCCGACTCGTCGAAGTCGCCGATCGAGTCGCTGAAGTTGCCCACCAGGACGTTCGCCGGCAGGCCGTCGGCGTGGGCGCGGGCCAGTTGCGCCGTCGCGTCCGAGTCGGGCCGGGGCACGCTGGTGCCGGCGGAGTTGATGTTCACCCCGTCGACGCCGACCGAGCCCAGAGCCGGTGCGCTCGCGTCGATCAGCGACAGTGCGTCGCCCTCCTCCTGGTATGCGGTCACCGGCAGGGTGCCGGCAGCGGCCGCCGGTGACGCCATGATCCCCGTCGTCAGCAGGACGGCGGCGACGGTCATGCGAACGCGCATGGTGCTCCTTTGCCGGTGCGGTCAGGACGGTTGCGGTCAGGACGGTTGCGGCGACCAGCTGCCGACCAGCAGGCCGGGCTCGGCGGGCCGGGTGTCCGCGCCCAGTTCGAGCTGGGACACGATGCGGTAGCGGTCACCGCGGTAGATCGCGTGCGTGAACTCGACGACCCGGCCCTCGGTGTCGCGGGTGGTGCGTTCGAACACCAGGGCGGGGGACTGGGCCGGCACGTCCAGCAGCGCGGCTTCGTCGGCGTCGGTTACGGACGGCTCGATCACCTGGGTGGCCCGGGCGACCGCGATGTCGAACCGCCGCCGCAGCAGTGCGTACAGCGAGGCACCGGCGAGGTCGTCGCGCCGTAGCCCGGGCACGAACCGCCGGGGCAGGTGCACGGTCTCCAGGCACATCGGCTCGCCGTCGACCAGCCGCAGCCGGTGCACGCGCACGACCGGATCCGGTGGCGCGGCGTGCAGCCGCCGGGCCACCCGGGCACCGGCGGCGACCACGTCGAAGGTGAGCACGCGGCTGGTCCACGTGCCGTCGACGGCGCCGGGCAGCAGGTGGCCGCCGGCCTGGGCGAGGTCCTGGGCGATCTTGCGCCGCGCGATGAACACGCCCTTGCCGTGGTGACGAACGAGAACCCCGTCCCGGACGAACGCGTCGACGACCGAGCGGAGCGTCGGCCGGGACACCGACAGCTGCGCGCAGAGCTGCCGCTCGGACGGGATCGACGTGCCGGGGGTGCCGGCGTCGATGAGATCGAGCAGGTGGGCGCGCACCTGGTCACGTTTGGCCGACGAGACCGTGTAGACGAAGTCCGCCATCGCGCGCCGCCCGTCCCTTGACCAGTTCGGATCACTGGTACGCGATTGGTCAGCCTAACGGGACGAAGCGGCACGCCGATCCACTGAACGGACGATTCGTCCGCCGGGGTGTCCACAGTTGGCGGGCGTCCCCGTCAACGGCCGGCGGTCCACTGTGGATCGGTTGCCGTCACCGGCGCGGCGGCGCCGAGAGGATTCGCACGGCCAGGCGCTCGGTGATGCCCAGCCGTGGGGCGGTGCCGCGGGCACGCTCGGCGATGCCGGCGGGGCTCAGACCCATGTCGTGGTAGAGCCGGACCAGCTTCTCCTGTTGCGGCGTCCACGGCCGGCACGGCGGCGTCGGGGGTCGGGTCACGGGCACGGCGTGATGGCGTGGGGCGTCGGTGGCACCGCCGGACCGGTAGTCCAGCCCGAGCCCGGTGTCCTTCGTCGCCAGCTCACCCGCCTCGCCGCGGCGCCGGACCTCCTCGGCGTCGCCCACCACGATGGTGTCGGCACCCTTGTTGGTCCCGACCACGGTGACCCGCAGCCCGCGGTAGTGCTTCTTCTGGCAGGTGTCCTTGGTGCAGTAGGTGTAGCCGAGTTCGGCGCGCCCGGCGGGCAGCGCGGCGCCACACTCGACGCAGTACACGGTTTCGGTCGTCACGACCACCTCCACCGGACACAACGCCTGGTGGGGGACTGTTCTTCCGCGGGCGACCCGCGCCGGCCGGATGACCGTCGTCAGAAGAAGCCGCCGTTGACGGGGATCGTGGCGCCGGTGACGTAGGCGGCGTCGGGCGAGACGAGGAACACGGCCGCTGCGGCGATCTCCTGTGCGGTGGCGAGCCTGCCCAGCGCCGCCATGGTCCGCATCTGGGCCGGCTCGTCCAGGTCCAGCGCCGGATGCCGGTAGCGGTGCGACACCGCGGCTGCCATGTCGGTTTTCGTACCGCCGGGCGCGATCGCGTTGACCGTGATGCCGCGCTGTGCCAGCTCCGGTGCCAGGTTCAGCGCGATGGCCTCCACGGCCGCCTTGCTGGCCGCGTAGACGGCGTGGTGGAAGACCGGTTTGTGCGCGCTGACCGAGGACATGAACAGGATGCGCCCGCCATCGCCCAGATGCCGGGCCGCGTGCTGCGCGGCGAACAGCTGCCCGCGCGTGTTGGTCGCGAACACCCGGTCGAAGTCCTCCGGCGTGATCTCGGCCAGTGGCGCGAAGTGCTCCACACCGGCGTTGCTGACCAGGATGTCCAGCCGGTCGAACCGGTCCGCGGCCTCGTCCATCAGCCTGCCGGTCTGCGCCGGGTCGCCGACGTCGGCCCGGACGGCGACCGCGCGGCGCCCCAGACCGGTCAGCTCCCGCACCAGCGCCGCTGCCGACTCCTCGTCGGCACGGTAGTTGACGACGACGTCCGCGCCCTCCTGGGCCAGCCGCACGGAAACCGCCCGACCGATGCCCCGGCCGGCCCCGGTGACGACGGCGACCTTCCCGCTCAGCCGGTCCATCGCCGCCTCCCGTCAGACTCCCCGGCCACTGTAGTCGGCAGTGACGGCGACCCGCGCCATCTCCGTCGGGTCACCGGTCAGAAACCGGTCACGGCGATGCCGGCGCGCCGGGCTGGGCCGCGTCCGGTCGAACTTCACCGGCAGTGCGGTGAGTGCGTCGCCCCGCAGCCGGAACTCCATGTCGCCGTACACCAGCATGGCGGGAGCGGACCTGTGGGCCGGTTCGGCGAACTCCGGCTCGCCGTACGCGGCCACGATGCGGCCTGGCCGGCACCCCCGGTCACCGAGCCGAACCGCGCCGCGGCTCCAATTCGGCAGGCGTGGGCGACCGCTGCGCCGCCCGTCTCGTTCGTCCGCCGTCAGCACCCGTCGGAGCCGGCGGGCGGGACCGTGTCCGGTGGGGCGTGCCCCGCCGCGCGCAGCAGCAGCGCGTCGGCCCGGACGGTGAACGGCGACGAATAGGACGTGTACTCGTAGCAACCGCCCTGGTGCCGGCCGCCGATCACGCCGACCACCGCCGTCCGGTGCCGGCCGGGCACCGACACCAGCCACGGGCTGCCGCTGCTGCCGCCGACGTAGCCGTGGCAGTTGAACGCCGGGAAGCCCTGGTACCGATAGGCGACGGTGGCGCACGTGATCGGCTGGTCGTCCACGCCCGCGTTGTACGCCACGTCGGTCAGCCGGGTGCCGGCGCGCGGCGCGCGGCCGAGCAGGTTGCCGCCGGTCACGTCCTGGACGTCGACGCCGTCGTGGTCGGCCACGCGCAGGATCGCGTAGTCGTAGCGGGTGTCCTGGTCGTGCAGCCACGCCGGGTCGACGTAGGCGGCCGTCACGGTCCACACGCCGTACGGGGTGCGGCCCTGGTCGTAGCCGGGCGCGAACTGCCAGCCGGCGGCCGTGCCGGACACGCAGTGCGCCGCGGTCAGGATGAGGTCGTGGCCGGGGCTGGTGAGCACGCTGGCGGTGCAGCCGTGGTCGTTGCCCAGCCCGTCACGGAACAACGGGCCGACCGTGGGTATGCCGTCGAACGACGTCGCCGTGGGCGTCCCGGGCGGTGCCGGTGGATCGGCGGCCGCCGTGCCCGCCGTCGTGCACACGCCGACCAGCGCCAGCACCACCGCACCCACCACCACGCCGCGTCGTCCCATGTCACGTCCCTGACTCGTCCGGCAAACCCAGCAGAGTCTGCCCGCAGGCGCCGGCCGATCGCAACGGGCTACGACGCCGCGCGCCGGGCCCGTACCCTGCGGTAGCTCCAGATCAGCAGCGCGAACACGATCAGTCCGGAGAGGATCAGGCTCGATCCGGTGCTCCAGCCGCTGAACGGCAACCACCGCACCAGCGCCCACACGATCCCGGCGGCGACCAACCCCACACCGACGGTCACCGAACCCGCGATGCGCAGCGGGGAGGCGACGCTGTCCTCGACCGCTCGCATGGCCCGCCTGCGCACCGGCTCCACGTACCGGTTCAACGTCGGGAACACCGACGCCAGCATCAGCAGTCCGGCGAGGACCAGCAACAGGCCGGGGCCGGGCAGCACCAGCAGCAGCACGCCGACGACCAGCACGATCCCGCCCGCGGCGGCGACGAGCGCCCGTCGTAGTGCCGTGCCGACTCCCACCTGTCCCCCTCCGCACCGACTGCCGCCAGTCTGCCGGAGCCGGGACACTCGTGCCCGCCCGAACGTGTTCCGATATGGACCGTGCGGCCCTCAGCCGGTGGCGAACCGGAACTCCAGCACGCAGCGCTGGTCGGTCAGCGGGGTCACGGTGTCCACGGTCAAACCGTGCGCGGCGCCGAGCGCGCGGAACGCGTCGACCGTGCGTTCCCGGCCGCCGTAGAGCACGAGCATGTTCAGGTCGCTCCAGGCGTCCGCGCGCAGCCCGCCGACCCCTTCGACGACCAGGATGCGGCCGGCTGGCCGGGCGGCGTCGGCGCACCGGGCCAGGATGCGGTCGGCGTGCTCGTCGTCCCAGTCGTGCAGGATGTCGAACAGCACGTAGGCGTCGGCGCCCGCCGGGAGCGGGACGTCGAAGAAGCTGCCACCGGTCACGTCGGTTCGGTCGGCCAGGCCGTGCTCGTCGAACGTGCGCCGGGCGTCCGCCGCCGTGGCCGGCAGGTCGAACAGGTGGCCGCGCACGCCGGGATGGGCGGCCAGGATCGCGGCGAGCAGGATGCCCTGGCCACCGCCGACGTCCACGACGGTGGCGAACCGCGACCAGTCGACACCGGCGACGATCAGCGGCAGCTGCTCCCGGAACCGCAGGGTCATCTGCCGGTCGAACGACTCGCGCAGCCGGGGCTGCTCGGCGATGTCGGCCCAGAAGTCCTGCCCGTAGCGGCGCGGGTAGGCGGCTTCACCGGTGGCGATGGTGTGCGCGAGTTCGACGAACGCCAGCTCGGCGCGACCGGCCGCGGAGTCCAGGTGCAGCAGGAGATCGGTGAAGCCGCCGTCGGCGTCGGCGCACAGGTGTGCGCCGCGGTCGGTGGTCCGGTAGCCGGTGTCCGTCCGTGCCACGAACCCGAGGGACGCGAGGTAGCCGAGCAGGATGTCCAGCGCGGCCGGTGACACGTTCAGCTCGGCGGCCAGCTCGTCGGCGGACGCGCCGTCGCCGAGCAGCCGGTCGGGCAGCCCCAGGGTGACCGCGACGCGCAACGCCATCGGCGTCGCCAGCCCGGCCATCCGGCGGATCTCACCGACGTCGTCGTTGTCTGCCACGAACATCCACGGTGGCACGGGTGTCAAACGGCTTTCCTGGCGGCGCATCCCGGGCCGCGTCGCCTCGTGTCAGCGTGGCGCACGTCACTCCGGTCGGCTGTCACGCGCATCGGCCAGTCGGCATCTGGTGTTCGTCAGCGCGATCCCACGAGTGAGGACGACGTCATGGAACCCCGTATCAACCTGGCCGAGAACGAGATCGGCGCCAAGTTCTTCAAGCGGTTCGCCAATACCAGTATGGTGATCATGCAGTCATCGCTGCCGATGGCCACGCAGGCGCTGGTGTCGTTGCGGGTCAGCCAGATCAACGGCTGTGGCTGGTGCGTCGACATCCACACCAAGGAGGCCGCCGCCGCGGGCGAGACACCGCTGCGGATCAACCTGGTGGCCGCGTGGCGCGAGTCCACTGTGTTCACCGACGCCGAACGCGCCGCCCTGGCGCTGGGTGAGGAGGGCACCCGGCTCGCCGACGCGTACCAGGGCGTGTCCGACGAGACGTGGGCACAGGTGCGCGAGCACTACGACGACGACCAGATCGCCGCGCTGGTCGCGCTGGTCGCCCAGATCAACGCGGCCAACCGGCTCAGCGTCATCGTGCACCTCAAAGGCGGTGCGTACCAGCCCGGCATGCTCGCAGGCCTGTCCGACTGACCGGCCCGCCCGGCCCGGGACGCCGGGCCGGGCGTTCGCTAACCTGGATCGGTCAACCCGATGTAACGCCGGTGTGTCCTCTGTGGTCCGTGCCGACACCCGGGCAGCGTCTTCGACAGTTGTTCAAAATCCGGTCCGGCAACCCTGGACATCCGCAGGTATGGCGCGCGGCCGTCGCTGGCTACCGTCTGTCGAAACGCCGGCACCGCTGGTGACCTCGGGTTTTCAAGGAGCGGACGATGCGTCGAGCTCTCGGATTCAGTCTGTTGGCCACGGCCGCGATCACATTGACGGCCTGTACGACACCCGGTGCCACCGGCGGTGGTGGCAGCGGAAGCGGCGGCACGGTCACCGTCGCGCTCGCCAGCGATCCGGGCACACTCGACCCGACGCTGGCCAACACGTTCGACGCGCGGGTCGTGTTCACGTCGTTCTGCGAGAAGCTCTACGACGCGAACAACCAGCTCGACGTGGTGCCGCAGCTGGCAGCGGCGCTGCCGACGACGTCGGCCGACGGCCTGACCGTCACGATCCCGCTGCGCACCGGCATCAGGTTCAACGACGGCACGCCGTTCAACGCCCAGGCGGTGAAGACGACCCTGGACCGGGACCTCACGCTGCCCGGCTCGGCGCGGGCCAGGGAACTGGCCGCGGTGAAGTCGGTGGCCGTCGTCAACCCGACCACCGTGCGCATCACGCTCAAGTACCCGTTCAGCCCGCTGGTCGCCCAGCTCGCCGACCGGGCGGGCCTGATCATGTCGCCGACGGCGCTGTCGAAGCTGGGCGCGAAGTTCGGCACGGCACCGGTGTGTGTCGGACCGTTCAAGTTCGTCAACCGGGTCACCGGCAGCCAGATCAGCTTCACCAAGTCCAGCGACTACTACGCCGCCGACAAGGTGCACATCCAGAACATCGTCTACAAGATCATCACCGATCCGACGACCCGGGCGGACAACCTGCAGTCCGGTGACGTGCAGGCCGCCGAACAGCTCGACGCCACCGACATCCCCCGGTTGCGCGGTGCATCGGGACTGAAGATCGAGGACATCAGCGCGATCAGCTACGAGGGCATCTCGATCAACATCAGCAACGCCAACGGCGTCAGCAAGCCGCCGGGCCCGGTGAACACGCCGCTGGCCAAGAGCCCGGAGCTGCGCAAGGCGTTCGAGATGGCCCTGGACCGCAACGCGATCAACAAGGCCGTCTACGACGGCGCCCAGTCCGTGGACTGCCTGCCGTTGCCGCTGCAGAGCCCGTACCGGCCGGCGAACCCGGGCTGCACGCCCTACGACCCGGCGGCCGCCAAGCAGATCGTGGCCGCGTCCGGGCTGCACACGCCCATCCCGGTGACGCTGATGATCCCCGCCGACTCCGGTGTCGACCGGCTGGCCCAGGTCATCCAGTCGATGGAGAACCAGGTCGGCTTCGCGGTCACGATCAAGTCCCAGGAGTTCACGTCGTCCCTGGCCGCCGCCCGGGCGGGCAACTTCGACACGTTCCTGATCGGCTGGTCCGGCCGGCTCGACCCGGACGGTGACCTGGCCGACCTGGTCACCGCGGGCGGCTCGAACAACTTCTCCGGCCTCGCCGACCAGCAGCTGGACCAGTTGGTCACCCAGTCCGCGGCGTCGTCGGACCGGGCCGTCCGCAAGGCGAGCTACGCGAAGACGCTGCAGCGCCTGGCACAGCTGCGGCCCAACATCTACCTGTACCACGACCGCTGGTTCCTCGGGCTGTCCACGAAGCTGACCGGCGTCATCTACATGACCGACGGCATCCCCCGCTTCACGACCGCGTCGCTGAACGGCTGACCATGGGGCTCTTCGTCCTCCGCCGCGCCCTGGCGTCCGTCGTGGTGCTGTTCCTGTGCAGCGTCGCGGTGTTCGCCGGGGTGCGCGCGCTGCCCGGTGACCCGGCGCTGATCATGGCGGGCGAGACGGCGACACCGCAGGTGCTGGCCGCGATCCGGCACCAGTTCGGCCTGGACCAGCCGCTGCCCGTGCAGTACGTCGACTACCTGGGGCAGGCACTGCACGGCAACTTCGGCATCTCCACGACCGACGGCATCCCGGTGTCGCAGATCCTGGTGCAGCGCATCCCCGTCACCCTGGAGATCGCGTTGCTCGCGATCGTCGTCGGTGTGCTGATCGGCGTGCCGGCCGGTGTGGTGTCCGCCGTGCGCCGGGGCAAGCCGGCCGACTACGTGTCCAACGGCTTCGGCCTGATCGGGCTGTCGGTGCCGCACTTCTGGCTCGGCCTGCTGGCCATCTGGATCTTCGCCGTGCGGCTGCACTGGCTGCCCGCGTCCGGTTTCGTCGGCCTGGCCGAGGACCCGGTGGAGAACCTGCGGCGGATGGTGCTGCCGGCGGTCATCCTGGGCACCGGGCTGTCGGCCGTCCTGATGCGGCAGACCAGATCGGCGCTGCTGGGCCAGCTGTCCGAGGACTACGTGCGCACCGCGCGCGCCAAGGGGCTGTCCCACCGGGCGCAGGTACGGCACGCGCTGCGCAACAGCCTCACCACGGTCACGACGGTGCTCGGCCTGCAACTGGGCGCGCTGATCAGCGGTGCGGTCGTCATCGAGCAGATCTTCGTCATCCCCGGCTTCGGCAAGCTCACCGTCGACGCGGTGCTGCAACGCAACTACCCGGTCATCGAGGGGGTCGTCATGGTCACCGTCTTCGGGTACGTCGTGGTCAACCTGCTGGTCGACCTCACCTACGCGTGGCTGAACCCGCGGCTGCGCGTGTCGGGGGACCGGCGGTGACGGCCGTCGCGCTGCCCGCGGTTCCGATGCGGCGGGGTGTCCGGCTGCGCAGGCGGTTCCTGCGCCGGCCGATGGCCGTGCTCGGACTGGTGCTGGTGGCACTGTTCCTGGCGTTGGCCCTGTTCGGGCCGCTGCTCACCCCGGACCCGTTGGCGCAGAACCTGGCCGCGGCGTTCACCGGCCCGTCCGCCCACCACCTGCTCGGCTGTGACGACCTGGGCCGGGACGAGCTGGCCCGGCTGGCGTCCGGCGCCCGCGTGTCGCTGCTGGCCGGTGTCCTGTCCACGGCACTCGCCCTGGTCGTCGGCGTGCCGATCGGGTTGGTGTCCGGGTACTTCCGCGGCTGGCTGGACGCGGTCGTCATGCGGCTGAACGACACCGTGCTGGCGTTCCCGTTCCTGATCTTCGCGGTCGGGTTCGCGGCGATCTTCGGCGCGTCGCTGCGCACCGTCGTCATCGCGCTGGCGATCGGCCTGCTGCCGACCATCGTGCGGGTGGCCCGCGGCGAGGCGCTGGTGCTGCGGGAACAGGACTTCATCGGCGGGGCGGTGGCCGACGGGGCGCGCCCGGCGGCGATCGTGTTCCGCTACCTGCTGCCCAACTCGCTCAACGCGCTGATCGTGCAGGCGACGGTCGCGATCCCGACGGCGATCGTCGGCGAGGCGGCGCTGAGCTTCCTCGGGCTGGGCGTGCAGCCGCCCGCGGCGTCGTGGGGGCTGATGCTGACGGCGGCGCAGCAGTTCCTGGTCCAGGCGCCGCAGCTGGCCATCTACCCGGGCGCGCTGATCGCGGTCGCCACGCTCGGCTTCAACCTGCTCGGTGACGGCATGCGCGACGTCCTCGACCCGAGGGAGGGCCGGTGACCCTGCTGGCGGTGGACCATTTGCGTGTCACGTTCGACACCGACGACGGGCCGGTACTCGCGGTCAAGGACATGTCGTTCACGTTGCGGGCCGGCGAGATCCTGGCGCTGGTCGGCGAGTCGGGCTGCGGCAAGTCGGTGACGGCCATGTCCATCCCGGGCCTGCTGCCCACCCGGGGCGTGCGGCGGAGCGGATCGGTGCGGCTGGCCGGCCGGGAGCTGACCGCGTTGACCGAACGGGACCTGGAGTCGGTGCGCGGCAAGGAGATCTCGGTCGTCTTCCAGGAGCCGATGACGTCGCTGAACCCGGCGTACACCGTGGGCAGGCAGGTCGCCGAGGTGATCCGCAGACACCAGCCGGTCGGCCGTCGGCAGGCGATGGACCGCGCGGTCGAACTGCTCGACCTGGTGGACATCCCGGACGCGCGGCGGCGCGCCGCCAGCTACCCGCACCAGCTGTCCGGTGGCATGCGGCAGCGGGTGATGATCGCGATGGCGGTGGCGTGCGACCCGAAGGTGCTCATCGCCGACGAGCCGACGACAGCGCTGGACGTGACCATCCAGGCCGGTGTGCTCCAGGTGATCCGCACGCTGTGCCGGACGCTGGACACGGCCGTCGTGCTCATCACGCACGACCTGGGGGTGGTCGCCGAGATCGCCGACCGGGTGGTGGTGATGTACGCCGGCCGCCCGGTCGAGCAGGCGACGGTGACCTCGCTGTTCGCGGCGCCGCAGCACCCCTACACGATGGGGCTGATGGGCGCGCTGCCGGCGAACGCGCTGGGCGGCCGGTCCCGCAGGCTGGCCGAGATCCCCGGGATGGTGCCGGTGCCCACCGACGACCCGGACGAGTGCCAGTTCGCGTCGCGGTGCCCGCGGGCCACGGAGGAGTGTCTGGCGTCGCGGCCGGCGCTGCGGGAGCTGCGGCCCGAGCACGCCGCGGCCTGCTACCACCCGGGTGCGGAGGTGGGCGTGTGAGCGGCGACGTGCTGACCGTGCGGGGACTGACCAAGTACTACGCGGGCGGGTCCCGGCTGCGCGGCGGCCGGCACCAGGTGCGCGCCGTCGACGGCGTCGACCTGCACATCGCGCCGGGTGAGATCCTCGGCCTGGTGGGCGAGTCGGGCAGCGGCAAGTCCACGGTCGGCCGCTGCGTGACCCGGCTGACCAGGCCGACGAGCGGCAGCATCGAACTGTTGGGCACCGAGATCGCCCAGCTGCCGGAACGGCGGATGCGGCCGCTGCGCCGGGACGTGCACATCGTCTTCCAGGACCCGTACTCGTCGCTCAACCCGCGCATGACCGTCGGTGACATCGTGGCGGAACCGTTGCGGCAGCAGGGTTTGCGCTCCCGACGCGAACGGGTCCGGGAGGTCGAGGACATGCTCACCCGCACCGGCCTGGCCACCGGTACCCGGTCCCGCTACCCGCACGAGCTGTCCGGCGGCCAGCGGCAGCGGGTCGCCTTGGCCAGGGCACTGATCCGCAGGCCGAAGCTGGTCGTGGCGGACGAACCGGCGTCCGCGCTGGACGTGTCCGTGCAGGCCGCCATCCTCAACCTGCTGCTGGAACTGCGGCAGGCACTGGACTTCTCGTGCCTGTTCATCTCGCACGACCTGTCCGTGGTCGAGTTCATCAGCGACCGCATCGCCGTGATGTACCTGGGCCGGATCGTCGAGCTGACCACCCGGGACCAGCTGTTCACCGCCGCCCAGCACCCGTACACGCAGGCACTGCTGTCGGCGGCGCCGGTACCGGACCCGACGGCGGCCCGGGAACGGGGCGTGCTGCGCGGCGACCTGCCCAGCCCGACGGCACCGCCGACGGGCTGCCGGTTCCACACCCGCTGCCCGGTCGCCGTCGACCGGTGCCGCACCGAGGACCCGCCGCTGGCCGGCGTCACGTCACCGGACCACCTGGTCGCCTGCCACCTCGTCGACCCGACGCGTGGCGGCCCGGACATCACGACCGCGAGGGAGCACGCATGATCACCCGGCCTGACCTCGTCGGCGACTTCGGCATGGTCGCCAGCACCCACTGGCTCGCGTCCGGCACCGGCATGAGCGTCCTGGAGCGCGGCGGCAACGCCGCGGACGCGGCCGCCGCGGCCGGGTTCGTCCTCCAGGTGGTCGAACCGCACCTGAACGGACCGGGTGGCGAGGTGCCGATCCTGCTGTGGGACGACGGGGTGTCGGTCGTCTGCGGCCAGGGCGTCGCACCGCAGGCCGCGACGACCGCCCGGTTCGCCGAGCTGGGCCTGGACCTGGTGCCTGGCACCGGCCAACTGCCGGCCGTGGTGCCCGGCGCGTTCGGCGCCTGGATGCTGCTCGTCGAGCGGTGGGGCCGGTGGCGGCTGCGGGACGTGCTCGAACCGGCGATCGCGCTGGCCGGGAACGGCCATCCGGTGCTGGCCAGGGTGTCCGAGGCGGTGCGCTCGGTCGCCGACATGTTCCGCGAGCACTGGCCCACGTCGGCCGCGACCTGGCTGCCCGCGCCCGCGGCGGGCAGCAGGTTCCGCAACCCGGTGCTCGCCCGAACCTACCGGCGGATCGTCGCCGAGGCCGAGGCGCGCACCACCGACCGGGCCGGTCAGTTCGCCGCTGCCCGGGACGTCTGGTATCGCGGGTTCGTCGCCGAGGCGATCGGCCGGTTCTGCGCCGAGCACGAGCTGATGGACACGTCCGGCCGGCCGCACCGCGGCCTGCTGACGGCCGACGACCTGGCACGCTGGGAGCCGACGGTCGAGCCGCCGCAGACGTTCGACTACGGCGACCACACGGTCTGCAAGACCGGCCCGTGGGGCCAGGGACCGGTGTTCCTGCAGCAACTGGCCCTGCTCGCGCACACCGACCTGGCCGCGATGGAGCCGCTGTCCGCGGACTGGGTGCACACCATCGTGGAGGCGAGCAAACTGGCGTTCGCCGACCGGGAGGCGTGGTACGGCGACCCGAAGTTCACCGACGTGCCCGTCGCCGACCTGCTCGACCCGGCGTACAGCGAGGAACGCGCCAAGCTGATCGGCGCGACGGCGTCACTGGACTACCTGCCGGGCAGCCCGGCGGGCCGGGTGCCGGTGATGCCCACCCGGTGGGCCACGCCGGAGGGCGACCACCCGGGGATCGGCGAACCCACCGGCTACGTCCGGGGCGACACGTGCCACCTCGACGTGGTGGACGGCGACGGCATGATGATCGCGGCCACGCCCAGCGGCGGCTGGTTGCAGAGTTCGCCGACAATCCCCGACCTGGGCTTCTGCCTGAGCATGCGGGGCCAGATGTTCTGGCTGGAGGACGGCTTGCCGAACAGTATCCGGCCGGGGGCGCGGCCGCGCACCACGCTGTCGCCGTCGATGGCGCTGCGGCACGGCGAGCCGTACCTGGCGTTCGGCACGCCCGGCGGCGACATGCAGGACCAGTGGCCGCTGCACTTCTTCCTCAACGTCGTGCACGGCGGCATGTCGTTGCAGGAGGCGCTGGACGCGCCGGACTTCCACTCCCTGCACATGGCCAGCTCGTTCTACCCGCGCACCGCCGAACCCGGCCGGGTCGTGGCGGAGCGGTCGCTGGGAGAGGACGTGCTGGCCGAACTGGCCCGGCGTGGCCACGACGTCGCACCGGTGCAGCCGTGGTCGCTCGGCCACACCAGCGCCGTGGCCCGGGACGGTGGATGGCTGAAGGCCGGCGCGAACGCCCGCGGCGGGCAGGGTTACGCGGCCGGCCGGTGACGCTCCACACCGGACCGTACCGGCAGGTTTCCGTTACGTCCCGGTCGAGTTGAGACCGTCCGGCCGTCCGCACCGGCACGGTCGATTGTTTACAGTTGGCTGTCTTGTTGATCCGCTTGCCCGCACCCGGGATCGAGGTGACGCGGGATGGCCCATGCCGACCTCCAGAACCTGATCGACGACCTGGCGGCCAGACTGGACGCCCCGACGGTGCTGGAGGACGACGACCAGCGGATGATTGTCTACTCGACGCACAGCGAGCCGATCGACGACATCCGGCGCGACTCGATCCTGCGCCGGGAGACCGTGCCCAGCACGAAGGCGTGGTTCCGCCGGTTCGGCATCACGCAGGCCACCGGGCCGCTGCGGATACCCGGTGACGCCGACGCCGGCGTGCTCGGGCGGTTGTGCGTGCCGGTGCGGCACGGGACACGGCTGCTGGGGTTCCTGTGGCTGATCGACGACGACCGCAGGCTCGGGCCGCGTGAGGTGTCCCTGACCGAGACCGTCGCCGGGTATGTCGCGATGGTCCTGTACGAGGACGAACTCGACCGTCGGCTGGCCAGCACCTCCCTGGCGCAGCTGCTGTCCCCGTCGGCGGAGCTGCGCGACGCGGCCGCCGGCCGCATCGCCGAGTCCGCGCTGCTCGACCCGGACGCCCCGTGCGTGGTCGCGGTGGTGCAGCCGCTGGGCGCGGACGACGTGCACGCCTGCGTCGCCGAGGCGCTCGGTGAGGTCGCCCGGCATCCGCACGCCGCCCGGCACCTGCACCTGGCCTGCGACGACCACGGTGTGCTGCTGGTGCAGCTGCGGTCGCGCGGCGACGACGACCAGGCGCGGCGGCTGGCGTCCGACGCGCGGGACGCCCTGCTGACCCGGCTGCGCAGGCGGCATCCGGAGTGCCGGGTCGTGGCGTCGACCGGTGACGCGCAGACCGAGCTGACCGCGGCGGCCGCCTCGTACCGGCAGGCACGGCTCGCCGCGCACGTCGCCAAGATGGTGCCGTCCGTCGGCGACCAGCCCCGCTGGCGTGACCTGGGCGCGTTTCGCGTGCTGGCCCAACTGTCCACGGAGGACCAGATCGCGTCCGGACTCGACCCGAGACTGGGCACACTGCTGCGCTCGGGCGACGAACCCGTCGTGCTCACCCTGGAGACCTATCTGGACCTCGGCTGCGACGCGAAGGTCACGGCGGAACGCCTGCACCTGCACCGGGGCACCCTGTACTACCGATTACAGAAGGCCGAACGGATCGGCGGCATCGACCTGCGCAACGGAGCCGACCGGCTGTCGGTCCACCTGGGCCTGAAACTGGCCAGGTTCGCCGGCCTGCTGCGCACGCCACCGGCCACGTGACCGGCGCGAATCCTGCGGTCGGCGGCGGCGATCCCCTGGGGGCATCGGGGATCCGATGTGCCCCTAGGGGGTTTGCCGTGGCGGACGTGATCGTCAGAATGCGAAGGCATGAGTCACGACCCCTATCGCGTTCCGCCCCAGCCACCGCGCCGTGGCCCCGCTCCGGGCCGTGCACCGCGACCGGCGTACCAGCCGGTCCGCCGCCCACCGGTCCGCAGGCCGGGCCCGCCGCAGCCGCCCGGTCTCGCCGAACAGCCGACCACGGTGATCCCGCGGGTGGTTCCGGCTCCCCAGCCGACCCGGCGCTACGAACCGCCCGAACCCGCGCCGCCGGCCGTCCGCGAACCCGAGCCGTACCGCCCGCCGCGCGAGGACCCGCCCCCGCGCCTGGACGACCGGCCGCCACCGGCCGCCCGGCCGGAGTCCCCCGTGGACTACCAGCGCGAGCGTGACCGCCGGACCGACCGGACCAACTTCATCGCCAACGCCATCCACCTGCTGACGGCGTTCATCGCGTTCGTCTTCGTGCTGCACATCGTGTTCACGCTGTTCGGTGCCAACCAGGACAACGGGTTCGTGTCGTTCGTGTACGGCGTGGCCAAGGTGTTCGTGTTCGGCTTCGGCGACGTCTTCACGCCCGATGACGCCAAGATCGGCCTGATCGCCAACTACGGCCTCGCGGCGGTCGTCTACCTCGTCGTGGGCCGCGTCCTCTACCGGACACTCCGGCGGTAGCCCGGGGTCAGCGGGTCGTCGTGGCCGGCAGGTCGAATCGCCCGAACACCCAGGTGCCCGGTGCTGCCGGGTCGTCGCCCGCCCAGAACTGGCTCCACAGCGCGACGAACTCGTCGCGGGACAGGTGCCCGTCGCCGTCGAGGTCGAGCAGCGGGAACACGGCGTCGGTGTCGGTCTTGACGCCGTTCCAGGCGACCACGAGCTGCTGGTACTCGGCGGCGGAGATCTCCCGATCGCCGTTCTCGTCCACCGCGTCGAACATCGCGGTCGCCGTGCCTGTGACGGCGTCCGACATGCCGCCGAGGCGGTCCACGACACGCAGCACGTCGTCCAGCCCGATGCCCTCGGCGCCGTCGGCCGCCGACGACAGCGCCGACCACCAGCCCAGCATCACGGTGTCCAACTGCGCGTAGCCCGCCGAACCGGGGCCGACCCCGCGCAACCGCGTCCACCGGTCGCGCAGCGCCTCGAAGTCGTGCCGTTCGAGCAGGCCGTCACCGTCCACGTCCATCGCGTCGAACACGCCCTGGATCTTGCGGCGCTGGAACTCGCTTGCCATGGTTGACCTTCCTGTCGATTTCCTGGTCATCGTCTGCGTGCGCGCACCCGGCTCGCGGTGCCGCCGCCACCCACGATGAGGATCAGCGCGGCGAGCCCGAACCGCCGCTGCCGCGTGCGTTCGGTGTCCACGGCGAGCGCCGGTGCGGGCGCTCGGGTGGGTAGGACGTCGGGCGCGGGGGCCGTCGTCGGGAGCGGCCGTGGTTTCGGCTGCGCCTGGGTCGTCGGCGGTGGTGGGGCCACGGTTCGGGCGGGCCGTGGCGGTGGCGGCGTGCGTGTGGTGGTGGGCGCGGCGACCCCCTGTGCGGCGGTGTGGACCGCGGGCGGCGGGGGAGGGGCGTGTGTCGTCGGTGGACGTGTGGCTGGTGGGTGTGTGGTGGGCGGTGCTGTGGTCGGGGTCGGTCGGGTCGTGGTCACCACGGGCACGGTGAGCGGCGGTGGGCAGACGTGGTCGGCCACGCCGGCGTGTACCGGGCAGGTCCGGGTCGCCGCGACGGCCGGCGGGTGGATGGCCAGCAGTGGCGTCGCGGCGCTGACGGCGACGAGCGCGCCCGCCACCGCGGCGATGCCCCGGTGGCTCACCCGAGCCGTTCCAGTGCCGACCGGAACGCCTCGGGGCCGACCGACGCGCCGCCCGCGAACGGGTTCTGCAGTTGGTAGATCGCATAGATCAGCAGCGCGAGCGTGCCGGCGAGCGCCGCGATGATCATCAGGTGGGCGTGCTCCTTGGGGCCGCCGAACAGCATCGGCAGCGCCACCGAGAGGATGCTGCCGATGGCCAGCGCCAGCCAGATCACGGCGCCGATGCCCTGGCTGTCCTCGTCCACCCGGGTCTGCCGGTCCTGGTACACCGTCCACAGCTGGTTCGCGGCCTCGGTCTTGCGGTCGGTCTGCCATCCGGCGGACACCGGTGCCGACGAGATGACCGTCTTCAGCCGTTCCAGCGTGCTCCACGCCGTGTCGTCGACGGGCGTGCCGGCGCGCAGTTTCGGCCATTCCTGGTTGATGACCTGATTGGCGTAGTTCGCGGCGAGATCGTGTATTTCGGTGCGTTGCGGTTCGGGTAGTGAGTCGCTCGCCCATGTCATCGCGACGAGGCTGTCCGCCTCGTGATTGGCGTTGTCCCGGGTGGTGCCGACGGCATCGAAAAGTCCGATCAGGACGAATGCGACGAGCACGGCGTGCAGGCCGCCGACAATGGTGAACACCTGACCGGCGGATTCGTTGTTCTCCGTGCGTCCTTCCCGTTCGAAACGCCGCCGCAGCAGGTATGCGATGCCGCCGGCAACGGCGCCCGCGAGTATCACGCACAGTGCGCCGAGCAGGTATATTTCCATTCTCTTTTATCGCCCCCAGGTTGAGACACCTGAATTGCCTTCGAGTCTGATCGGAACGTATCCGGCGTGTTTCGAGGCGAGCAAGAGTGAACCGGTGGAGAAATGATTGTTCACCCGGTGCGGTATTCCCGCGTCACCCGTTGCCCGCACGAGTGCGACTCTGTGTGCCGCACCGATCGCCGACTGTTGCTCTGTTCGGAGTGTCGCTGACCCTGTCGCTTCAGTGAAGGCTGAAAGCTGTCGTCACTGTGCCACCGGCCGGCCCTGACTATGGTGTGGCGTCACAGGACGCGGGATCGGGGGCATTGATGCAGGTGGTGACGGGTCTGGTCGGTGCCCTGTCGTGGGTGCTGTTCGTGGTGTTGCTCGCGGCACTGGCCAGGCGCATCCTCGGTGTCCCGGTGGGGTGGACGCGGGCGGTCGTCTTCGGTCTGGTGCTGGTTGCCGTCAGTTCGCCG
>DASZXM010000353.1:0-12252 GCA_035546415.1 Pseudonocardiaceae bacterium | reverse complement strand
TCCGACATCCGGCGATGTCATCGACGCCCGCGTGCAGATCGAAGGCAGCGGCGGCGTGTTCGTGCATGTGCTGGTCAACCTCAAGGAACAGCTGACTCCGCGAGCCGTCGACCAACAACTGCTACCCGTGCTCTCCGTTCTCCGACACGCCCAAGCCCGCGAAATCCTGCTGGTCATCGCGCCGTGGATCGCGCCACGCACGCAGGAACACTTGCGGAAGCACGGGATTGGCTACATCGATCTGACCGGAAACGCCGATCTGCGGGTGTCGCAGCCAGCCATCGTCGTCCACACCGAAGGCGCCACCAGGGCCCCTCGATCGCCGGGCCGACCATCGACTACGAGTCTGGCAGGGCCGAAGGCGGGACGTCTGGTCCGACTGCTGGCAGACTTCGAACCGCCCTACCGCGCCGTCGACGTCGCCGCCGCCACCGGCCTCAGTCCGGCCTACATCTCGCGACTGCTGGACCAGTTGGAAGATCAGTTGTTGATCAGGCGCGAAGGGAAGGTGATCACCGCCGTCGACTGGGTCGAGCTGCTGCGTGCCCGGGCGGCGACTTACGACCTGTTGCGCCACAACCCCTACGTCGCGATGATCGCGCCCAATGGGATATCCGCCGTGCTCGACAGGTTGCGCACCGTATCGTTGCCGAACCTGGCTGTCACCGGACCCGTCGCTGCCCGGGCGGTCGCGCCGCTGACAGTCGGTGGCCAACTGATGTTGTACGTCGAGTCGGCCCGACACAGCCCTGACCATGTTGGCGACGAACTCGGCCTGATCTCCTTCTCCGATGGCGCGGACGTGCTCGTGCTGCGCGCCCACGACAACGTGGTCTTCGACCGAATGCGCGTCGTCGACGGCATTCCGCATGTCGCGTTGAGCCAACTGGTGTTGGACAGCCTGGCCGGTCCAGGCCGTATGCCGGCCGAAGCCGAAGCGGTCCTCACGTACATGTCCGGCCACACGAACGAGTGGCGTCGACCGAAATTGCCTCGTCCCTGACCGAACACGCACAGGAACATGATCACGTGTCCAAAGCACCTGCCAATGTTGACGTCGGCGAACTCACCGTGGTTGCCCGTCGTGTGCTGCTCGATGGCCTCACCGCGCTGCGATCCCACCTGAACGCGATCACGGTGGTCGGCGCACAAGCGGTACACCTCCGCACCGAGAGCGCCGCCATCGCCAGTTCGCGTACACGTCGGACGGCGACCTCGGCATCGATCCAACTCTCCTCGACGACGCACCACTGCTCGAAGCCGAACTGGAGGCGGCCGGTTTCGCGCCGCTCGACGCCGACCAGCCCGGACTGTGGGTACGCGAGGAACTCGTCGGCGGCAAGTCGACGCCGATCGAACTGGATCTACTCGTGGGCGCCTCGTTCGCCAAAGGCCGCCGCAGCGCGCGCATCCCCCCACACAACAAGATGGCGGCACGGCGGGTGGACGGTCTGGAGACCGCAGCCGTAGATCGATCTCCTATGGTGATCAGACCGCTCGAACCCGAGGACGACCGAGCGATGACGGTCAACGTCGCGGGACCGACCGCCTTGCTGGTCGCCAAGGCGTACAAGATCAACGACCGCCTCGAGAAGGCGTCTTCGAAGCCGGGCCGGGTGGTCGACAAGGACGCCGGCGACGTCGTGCGCATCATGATGACCCATCAACCGAAGGCGATCGCGACGGCCTTCGCCGAACTCACAGCCGACCCGCGCGTCGGATCCGTCACCGCGACAGGGCTCAAGCTCCTCCGGGCGGAGTTCGGTGGACCGGACACGCCTGGTGTGCGGATGGCAGTACAAGCGCTGGCCGGCGCGATGCCCGAGGCTCGGATCCGGGCTCTCGCACCGGCATTCATCGCGGCTCTGCCATGAGAGCGCGACGACTCGGCGTAGGCCCTTGTCGACGTCGCGCATCAGGGCCGCTCGTACGTCACCAACCCTGTTCCAGATGTTCCAGGTGATACCCGCCGCGTGGGTACTACCCCTCGGCGGCCAGCTGACCGCAGGCAGCGGCGATCTCGCGGCCTCGGGTGTCGCGGACCGTGCACGGGACGCCCGCCTCGTTGACCCGGCGGACGAACTCGCGTTCCACCGGTTTCGGGCTGGCGTCCCACTTGCTGCCCGGCGTCGGGTTCAGCGGGATCACGTTCACGTGCACCAGCGGGCCCAGGTGCCTGTGCAGCAGCGAGCCCAGTAGGTCGGCCCGCCACGGCTGGTCGTTGACGTCCCGGATCAGCGCGTACTCGATCGACACCCGGCGGCCGGTCGTGTCGGCGTAGTGCCGGGCCGCGGCCAGGACCTCGGCGACCTTCCACCGGTTGTTCACCGGCACCAGCGTGTCGCGCAGCTCGTCGTCCGGCGTGTGCAGCGACACCGCGAGCCGCACCTGCAACCGCTCGTCGGCCAGGCGGTGGATGGCCGGGACCAGGCCGACCGTGGACACGGTCACCGAGCGCTGCGAGATGCCCAGGCCGGCCGGGGTCGGGTCGCAGATGCGGTGCACCGCGTCGACGACGCGCCGGTAGTTGGCCAGCGGCTCGCCCATGCCCATGAACACGACGTTGGACAGCCGGCCGGGGCCGCCGGGCAGCTCGTCGTCACGCATCGCGGCCGCCGCCGCGCGGACCTGCTCGACGATCTCGGCCGTCGACAGGTTCCGCTGCAGGCCGCCCTGGCCGGTGGCGCAGAACGGGCACGCCATGCCGCACCCGGCCTGGCTGGACACGCACACCGTGGCCCGGTCCGGATACCGCATCAGGACGCTCTCCAGCAGCGTGCCGTCGTGCGCGCGCCACAGGGTCTTGCGGGTGGTGCCGTCGTCGCACTCGATGTGCCGCACGGTCGACAGCAACGGCGGCAGCAGCTCGCCGACCAGCCGGTCGCGGGCGGCCGCCGGGATGTCCGTCATATGCGCCGGATCGGCGGTCAGGCGGGCAAAGTAGTGGTTGGACAGCTGCTTCGCGCGAAACGGCCGCTCGCCGAGCGTGGCGACCGCCGCGGAGCGCTCCTCGGCCGAGAGGTCGGCGAGGTGGCGCGGCGGCAGGCCGCGCTTGGGCGCGTCGAACACGAGCGGGAGGGAGGTCATGGTCCCTCCAGTGTCCCACGACCGGCGACCACCAGCGACGTTGCATCGCGATAGCTTCCGATATATCGTTAGCACTGTGAGCGCTTGGAGGGGCTCACCCAGGCAACGAACGGAGGCAGTCATGCGTTTCCCCTTTGAACCAGGCGACATGCCCGACCCGCGCCGCGGCTTCGGGCGCCGGCACAGCCGGCCCGCCTTCCACGAACACGGCGGCCACGAACACGGCGGCCACGGTCACGGTCACGGCGGCCATGGCCACGGCGGTCACGAACACTTCGGACCGCCGGAGCCGCCCTTCCCACCGGAGCCACCCGGCTTCATGCCACCCCGGCCCGGTCCCGCGTTCCGCGGCGCCTTCCCGTCCGGGCAGATGCCCGGCTTCGGCTTCGGGTTCGGTTTCGGCGGGGGCCGTGGTGGGCGGGGCCACGGACACGGCAGGAGCCGCGGTCCCGGTCGCGGCAGGGCCCGGCGCGGCAACGTCCGCGCCGCCGTCCTGATGCTGCTGACCGAGCGGCCCATGCACGGCTACGAGATCATCCAGGAGATCAGCGAGCGCAGCCACGGCTGGTGGCGACCCAGCCCCGGCTCGGTGTACCCGACGCTGCAGATGCTCGCCGACGAAGGCCTGGTCACCACCGACCAGGACAACCAGTCCGGCAAGCGGCTCTACGCGCTGACCGACACCGGTCGCGAGGAGGCCGGCAAGCAGGACTCCACGCCACCGTGGGAGCAGGCGGCCGACGACGTCGACCCCCATGACGTTGCCCTGCGCGAGGCGCTGTCCACGCTGATGGGCGCGACGATGCAACTGTCCGCCGCCGGCACGCCCGACCTGCGGGCCAAGGCGGCCAAGCTGCTGGTCGAGACGCGTCGCCAGCTGTACCTGCTGCTGGCCGACGCAGGCACGGAGGACACCGGTCCGGTCGAGGACGCGGTGCCCGACGACGCCGACGACGAGTAACCACACGCCCGTCCCGGCCGGTGCGCACCCTACCTGGGCAGCACCAGCCGGGACGGCTTGCGTCGGACGTGCACCCGGTAGCCGACCGGGACCGTCAGCCCGGGTGTCGCCGCGATCGCACGTTGCGCGACCGGTGCCGAGAACTCGATGCGCAGCACGGCCTCCAGGTCGGCGCGGCTGTCGAACCGCCACTGGGTGACGATCTTCCGGCAGTCGAAGCCCTGCTCGGCGAAGAACCGCTCCACGTCGGCCGCGTCGTAGCGGCGCAGGTCGGCGAGCATCCAGTCGCCGTAGGGCGGGCACGTCACGTCCAGGTCCACGATGGCGAGCGCGCCGCCCAGTCGCAGCACGCGGTCCGCCTCGGTCAGACCGGGTTCCGCGCCGCGCCCGAAGAAGTACGCGGTCCGCGCGTGGACGACGTCCACGCTCGCCGACGGCAGCGGCAACCGCTGCGCCCCACCCCGCACGACGCGCACGTTCGGGTACTCGGCCAGCCGTCGCCCGGCCCGCTCCACCAGCGGAGGGTGCGGTTCCACGCCCACCACACTGCGCGCGTCGGCCGCGAACACCGGCAGGTGGAAGCCGTCCCCGCAGCCGACGTCCACGACGTCCAGCCCCGTCCAGTCGCACTGCTCGCGCAGCACCCGGAAGATCCGGCCGTCGGCGTCCTGCGCACGGTTCTCGATCTCGTAGACGTCCGGCCAACGCCAGATGTTCGGGCTCGGCAGGATGTCGTCGGCGTGTCTCCGGCCGATCAGACCGGCACCAACGCCGTCAGCAGCAGCCACGACGCGACGGCCGACGGCAGCAGCGAGTCCAGCCGGTCCATCAGGCCGCCGTGGCCGGGCAGCAGGCTGCCCATGTCCTTGATGCCCAGGTCACGCTTGATCAGCGACTCCACCAGGTCGCCGAACGTCGCGCAGATCACCAGCGCCGCACCGAACGGCAGCCCCTGCCACCAGTGGCCGTGCAGCAGCAGCATCACCGACAGCGCACCGCCGACCACGCCGGCCAGCATCGACCCGGAGAAGCCCTCCCAGGACTTCTTCGGGCTGATCGACGGCGCCATCGGGTGCTTCCCGAACAGCACACCGGCCACGTAGCCGCCGGTGTCCGAACACACCACGACGATCAGGAAGCACAACACCCGCGCGGTGCCGTCCCGCGGCTCCACCAGCATCGCGGCGAACGACGCGAACATCGGCACGTAGGCGGCGGTGAAGATGGACGCGGTCACGTCCTTCACGTAGCCGTCGCTGCCACCGCGGAATCGCCACACGAAGCACGCCAGGATCGTCACGACGAACGCGCCCAGGATGCCCTCCTGGCGCCACTGCCAGGACAACCACACCATCGCCTGGCCACCGACCAGCACCGGCACCAGGGCCACCTCGATGCCGGCCTTCGACCGACGCAACGCGCCGGCCAGCTCGATCGTGGCGACGGCGACGGCGGCGGCGACGACACCGATGAAGATCTGCCGAACCGTCAGCAGCGACACCAGCACCAGAGCGCCCATGCCCAACCCGACAGCGATCGCGGCCCGCAGGTCACGCCCGGCCCGCCGCTTCTTCTCCGTCTGCCCGCCGTCCGGTTGCCCGCGGTCTGGCTGCCCATCGTCCGGTTGCGCCCGGTCGGGTTGCGCCCGGTCCGGCTGCTCGCGGTCTGGTTGCTCGCGGTCTGGCTGCGCAACGTCCGGTTGCCCGCGGTCCGGTTGCGCACGGTCCGGTTGTCTGCTGTCCGGTTGCCCGCCGACCGGCGTGGCCTCGGTCGCCGGGGGCTCAACTTCTCCCGCGGTCGGCTCGGGTTCGGCGGCCGGTGGCGCGGGTTCAGTGGCGGGCGTGCCGTTCGCGGCGGGGTCCGCCGTAGGCGCACCGTTCACAGCCAGGTCCGCCGTGGGCGCGCCGTTGGCGGGCGTGTCCGACCCGGCCCTGCCGGGCGCGCCGTTGCGCGACGGGTCGTCGGTGTCGTGGTCGGGAGACGCCTCATGCCCCGGCGTGACCTTGCCCGGGCGGGCGGGTTCAGCGGCGTTCATCACCCGATCAGTGCTCACCTGGTGCCTGTCGTGTCGGCGTACCGGAGGTCGTCAGACCTCCAGCAGCTCCGCTTCCTTGTGCTTGACGATCTCGTCGACCTGCGCGACGTAACGGTCGGTGACGTGCTGGAGTTCCTTCTCCGCACGCACCACCTCGTCCTCGCCGGACTCGCCGTCCTTCTGGATGCGGTCCAGTTCCTCCTTCGCCTTCCGCCGCACGTTGCGGATGGCGATCTTGGCGTCCTCACCCTTGTTCTTGACCAGTTTCACCATCTCGCGGCGGCGTTCCTCGGACAGGGCCGGGAACACGACGCGGATGATCGTGCCGTCGTTGCTGGGGTTCACGCCGAGGTCGGAGTCCCGGATGGCCCGCTCGACGGCGCCCAGCTGGCTCACGTCGAACGGCTTCACGATCGCCATCCTGGCTTCCGGGATGTTGATGGCCGCCATCTGGTTCAACGGGGTCGGTGTGCCGTAGTACTCGACGTGGATGCGCGAGAACATCGCGGGAGTGGCGCGGCCGGTGCGCACCGTGGCCAGCTCCTCCTTGGCCACGGACACCGCTTTTTCCATCTTCTCCTCGGCGTCGAAGAGAGTCTCGTCGATCACGGCTGCTCCTTGGTGTGCTGCTGCCGGGCTGGGCTAGGCATGGGGTTGTCCCCCGGGGGTACCGACGAACGTGCCGATCTTCTCACCACGGACCGCACGCGCGATGTTCCCCTCGGTGAGAAGGTTGAAGACGATCATCGGCATGTCGTTGTCCATGCAAAGACTGAACGCGGTCGCGTCGGCCACTTTCAGGCCACGCTCCAGGGCTTCCCGGTGGGTGATCTGCTCGAACATCGTGGCCGTCGGGTCGGTGCGCGGGTCGGCGGTGTAGACGCCGTCCACTGCCTTCGCCATCAGCACCACGTCACAGCCGATCTCCAGGGCGCGCTGCGCGGCTGCGGTGTCGGTGGAGAAGTACGGCATGCCGGTGCCGGCGCCGAAGATCACGACGCGGCCCTTCTCCAGGTGCCGCTCGGCGCGGCGCGGGATGTAGGGCTCGGCGACCTGGCCCATCGTGATCGCGGTCTGCACCCGCGTCGGCAGGCCCTGCTTCTCCAGGAAGTCCTGCAACGCCAGGCAGTTCATCACGGTGCCGAGCATGCTCATGTAGTCGGCCCGGTCGCGGTCCATGCCACGCTGCGACAGCTCGGCGCCGCGGAAGAAGTTACCGCCGCCGATCACCACCGCCACCTGCACGCCACCGCGCACGACCTCGGCGATCTGGCTGGCCACGGTGTGCACGACGTCCGGGTCGACGCCCAGCTGGCCGCCGCCGAACATCTCGCCGCCCAGCTTCAACAGCACCCGCCGGTAACCACCGCGCCCTGTGCCGCGCACCTGCTCACCGGTCCGCTGGTCCTCCGTTGTGGTCACGACGGCTCCTCACTCACGCTGCTCGGGTGCACGTGTCCCCTCGATACGAAAACGGCGGGGTCGCCGGGGAGCATCTCACTCCACCGCGCGACCCCGCCATCATCCATGGCTAGAGAACCTGACGGATAACCCGGCTCAGGCCTGCCCGACCTCGAACCGGGCGAACCGCTTCACGGTCACACCGGCCTCGTCGAGCACTGCCTTCACGGTCTTCTTCGACTCCTGCACGGACGGCTGCTCGACGAGCACGACGTCCTTGAAGAAGCCGTTGACCCGGCCTTCCACGATCTTGGGCAGCGCCTGCTCGGGCTTGCCCTCCTCGCGGGCCGTCTCCTCGGCGATGCGCCGCTCGTTGGCCACCAGGTCCTCGGGGACCTCGTCCCGGGTGACGTACTTGGGCTTCATCGCCGCGATGTGCATGGCGATGTTGCGCGCCGCCTCTTCGTTGCCACCGGTGAACTCGACCAGCACGCCGACGGCCGGCGGCAGGTCGGACGACCGGCGGTGCATGTAGCTGGCGATCTGGCCGTCGAAGATCGTGAAGCGGCGCAGCTCCAGCTTCTCGCCGATCTTCGCCGACAGGGCCGCGATGGCCTCGCCGACGGTCTGCTCGCCGAGTTTGGTAGCCAGCAGCGCGTCCTTGTCGGCCGGCTGCGCGTCCTTCGCGACCTCGACGATCTGCGCGGCGAGCTGCTGGAACTCCTCGTTCTTCGCGACGAAGTCCGTCTCGCAGGTCAGCTCGACCAACACGCCGCCGTCCTCGGCCACCAGGCCGTTGGCGGTGGTGCGCTCGGCCCGCTTGCCGACGTCCTTCGCACCCTTGATGCGCAGGATCTCGGTGGCCTTGTCGAAGTCACCGTCGGCCTCGTCAAGAGCCTTCTTGACGTCCATCATCCCGGAGCCGGTGATCTCCCGCAGCCGCTTCACATCGGCCATGGAAAAGTTCGCCATCGTGCGTTGTCCGTTCCTTCCGCGGAGCTAAGGGGGTTGGCGAGACTCAGGCGGTGGGCTCGCTCGGGGCCTGCTCGGCGTCGCCACCGGTGGCGTCCGAGCTGACCAGGAGTTCCTTCTCCCACTCGGCCAGCGGCTCGTCGGACGCGATGCCCGGCTCCGGCTTGTCGTCACCGTCGGCCGAACCCGACCGACCGGCACCGGCACGGGCCATCAGCCCGGCAGCGGCGGCGTCGGCGACGACCCTGGTCAGCAGGCCCGCGGAGCGGATCGCGTCGTCGTTACCCGGGATCGGGTAGTCGACCTCGTCGGGGTCGCAGTTGGTGTCCAGGATGGCGACCACCGGGATACCCAGCTTGCGCGCCTCGCCGACGGCGATGTGCTCCTTCTTCGTGTCCACGATCCAGACGGCGCTGGGCACCTTCTGCATGTCGCGGATGCCGCCCAGGGTCTTGGCCAGCTTGTCCTTCTCCCGGGTCAGCATCAGGATCTCCTTCTTGGTGAGACCCTGGAAACCGCCGGTCTGCTCCATCGACTCCAGTTCCTTCAGGCGCTGGAGGCGCTTGTGCACGGTGGAGAAGTTGGTGAGCATGCCGCCCAGCCAACGCTGGTTCACGTAGGGCATGTTGACCCGCAGCGCCTGCTCGGCGATGGCCTCCTGGGCCTGCTTCTTCGTACCCACGAACAGGATCGAGCCGCCGTGCGCGACCGTCTCCTTGATGAACTCGAAGGCACGGTCCACGTAGGACAGCGTCTGCTGCAGGTCGATGATGTAGATGCCGTTGCGCTCGGTGAGGATGAAGCGCTTCATCTTCGGGTTCCAGCGGCGGGTCTGGTGCCCGAAGTGCACGCCGGAATCCAGCATCTGCTTCATGGTGACGACGGCCATGGCCTGTTCGCACCTCATCGTTCGGGCGTGCCGGCCCGGCCGGCACGCGGTTCGGTTGACACGGCTGACCGGGTCGACCAGCCGTCCTGGTGCCAGACCGATGCCCGGACCCGACAAGTCGGGACCGCCCGGGCGCCGTCCCCCGCAACAACCTCGGAGATGTGCTGGCACGCGAAGTCACCCCGCACAGACGGGGTGCCCGACCAGTGTACTCGAACCGAGCGGCCGCCTGTACGCGGAGCCGCCCAGTTGTCCACAGGCACCTGAGTTGTCCACAGATGCCGATGTGAGACTGACGAGAGACCCCGGGAAACCGGGACCGTGGACGCATGAACCCCACACCCGCGCGCCCCACCACAACCGCCAGCCGGACAACCGCCAGCCGGAAGACACCTACACCCGCCGACTCCCCACCCTGTCCCGCCCGCATCATCAGCCGCAGCAGCAGCAGCGCTACCGCGCCCGCCGGTGCCCCCGCATCTGCTCAGGCCCTCGGGCCCGCCCACAGCACCACACCCCAACCCCAGGCCAGCCACCCGAGCGCTCCGCAACCAGCCGGTGCCCCGCCACCTTCCCGTGCCGCGCCCGCTGCCTCGCCGTCCGCCGGCAGCGGCGATGCCGGCTCGCCTGTCGGTTCCGCCGCGCTGGTGACACACCCGCCGCCACCCAAGTCCCCGCTGGTCGGCGTGCTGCTCGCGACGATCGTGCTGTTGGCGGGTGTCTTCGGGCTGAACCAGGGCACCGCGACCGGCAGTGGGTCGCCGCTGACCATCGGTCCCGTCGAGCACTTCCACTGGCCACTCGTCGCGCCGCACCCGGTGCTGCGCGGGTTCCAGCCGCCCAGCACGCCGTACGGGCCCGGCCATCGGGGCGTCGACCTCGGTGGGCGGCTCGGGGAGCAGGTGCTGGCCGCCGGCAGCGGTCTCGTGCTCTACGCCGGTCCCCTGGCCGACCGCAGCCTCGTCTCGATCGAGCACGACGGCGGCTTACGCACCACCTACGAGCCGGTCCAGCCGACCGTCAAGGTGGGCCAGTACGTCCAGCGTGGCCAGGTGATCGGCGTGCTGATGGCCGGCCACCGTGGGTGTCCGGCAGTCGCGCCGACCGTCTGCCTGCACTGGGGCGTGCACCGCGACCGGGTCTACCTGGACCCGCTGCGGCTGGTCGAGTCGGGGCACGTCCGGCTGCTGCCGTGGCCGGTCGGCGTGCCGTGACTGCCGGGCGTGGCGGTCAGGCGTGTTCGGCGAGCCTGGTGCGCAGCCGCAGTACGGCGCGGGTGTGCAGCTGGCACACGCGGGACTCCGTCACTCCGAGCACCTTGCCGATCTCCGCGAGCGTGAGGTTCTCGAAGTAGTACAGGGTGACGACGACCCGGTCCCGTTCACCGAGCTGCGCGATGGCGTCCGCGAGCTGGCGGCGGTTGTCCTGGTCGACGAGGCTGGCGACGGGGTCGTCGGCGGCGTCGTCGGGCAGCGTCTCGGCGAGTGAGGCGTCACCGCGGCCGGCGACCATCAGCTCGTCGAGCGCGACGACGCTGGTCAGCTGGAACTGCGCGTACAACTCGCGGAGTTCGGACAGGCCGATCTGCAGCTCCGAGGCGACCTCGGAGTCCGTCGGCGTGCGCTGCAGCTGGTTGCCGAGCCGTTCCAGGGCACGCTCGACGTCCCGGGCCCGCCCGCGGACTGACCGCGGCACCCAGTCCTGCGACCGCAGCTCATCCAGGATCGCGCCACGGATGCGCTGCATGGCGTACGTCTCGAACTTCAGCCCACGCTCCGGCTCGAACTTCTCGATCGCGTCCGCGAGCCCGAAGATCCCGGACTGCACGAGATCAGCGACATCGACATGGGAGGGCAGACCTGTACCCACACGACCTGCGACGTACTTGACCAGCGGCGCGTAGTGCAGCATCAGCCGGTCGCGCAGCGCGAGATCGTGCGTGCTGCCGTACTGCCGCCACAGCGCGACGATGCCCGCCTCGACCTCGTCGGCCGTCCGGTGGTCACCCGGCAGCACGCCGTCGGGCTGTCCCTTGCCGAACGCGGTCCGCCGCACGCCGCCGTTGCCCGCCGACCCGGCGCGGTTGGCCGCCGACGCGGTGTGGTTGCCGGCCGGCGTGGTGTGGTTGCCAGCCGACGCGGCGCGGTTGCCCGCCGACGCTGTGTGGTTGGCCGCCGACCCGGCGCGGTTGGCCGTGGCGTGGCCGTTGACGGTGGGCGCGCCATGGCCTGTCGCGGCGTGGTCTGTCGAGGACTGGGTGGGCACGACGGACCGGCCGGCCGCCTGGGTGGCGTCGGCAGTGCCGTTCGGGGGCGTCGTCGGTCTCGACGTCATCGGGTTCGTGGTCGCACCCTCCCCGAGGTCATCGGGACCGTGGGTGGGTTCGGTCATGGATTGCCCTCAGCCGCTCGACAGTCACGTGGGTATAGAGCTGCGTGGTGGCGAGCGTAGCGTGACCGAGCAATTCCTGAACGCTCCGTAGATCAGCACCGCCCTCCAACAGATGTGTCGCGGCGCTGTGCCGCAGTCCGTGCGGGCCCATATCGGCGGCGCCCGGCACCGCGCTGACAGCGTCGTGCACGACCCTTCGTGCGGTGCGCGGATCGAGCCGACCACCCCGCGCGCCGAGGAAGAACGCCGAGGTGGATGCGGGTCCGACCAGCTTCGGACGACCTTGGAACTGCCAGCGCCACATGGCCCGTTCCGCAGGCGCACCAAATGGCACCGTTCGCTCCCGTTGTCCTTTACCGAGCACGCGTATCACCCGACGGGAGTAATCAACGTCATCAATGTCCAGACCGCACAATTCAGACACCCGAACGCCCGTCGCATAGAGCAATTCCAGCACGGCCTGATCACGCAGCGCCACCGGCTCACCCTCAGCGGCGCCGCTCTCGGCGGCATCCA
>DASZXM010000352.1:0-7026 GCA_035546415.1 Pseudonocardiaceae bacterium | reverse complement strand
CAGGTCCACCGGATTCCGCGCCCGCGCCACGTGACTCGATCGGCACGCGCACGGGCGGGCCGCAGGGCGCACGAATTCTCGTGTCGCGATTCATCTGGCGGCCATTGGTGGGCGCCCCCTTCTCGACGTCGTGATCGTTTCGCTACAGTACGTACCGTGCGGACAATCGCCGACGAAGGTGGAGCGGGTGGAGGGCGAGCGAGCGAGGTGGCGTGAACTCGGGATCGACATCGACCGACCCAGCGCCGCCCGCGTCTACGACTACTATCTCGGTGGCAGCAGCAACTTCGCCGTCGACCGGGAACTCGCCCGCCGGGTCGCGGCCGCGATTCCGTGGGTGAACGAGACGGCCCGCAACAACAGGGCTTTTCTGCGCCGTGCCGTGCGGTTCTGCATCAATGCCGGAATCCGCCAGTTCCTGGACATCGGTTCCGGCACCCCGACCGTCGGGAACGTGCACGAGATCGCCCAGCGTGCCGAACCGTCCAGCCGAGTGGTCTATGTGGACAACGAACCCGTTGCCGTGGCCCACGCGGAGCTGCATTTGGAACAGGAGCACAACGACAGGGCGACGATCGTCCAGGCCGACCTGCGCAATCCGGAAATCATCTTCGACGACCCGCGCACCAAGCGGCTGATCGATTTCGACGAACCCGTCGCCGTGTTGATGGTGGCGATTCTGCACTTCATTCCGGATTCGGACGGACCACTGGACGTCATCGGCCGTTACCGACAGCGCATGGCACCGGGTAGCTATCTCGCGATATCACACGTGACCGATGATGTGCACCCGGAGAAGATCCAAAAGCTCGTGGACGTCTACCAGGACAGCTCGAATCCGGTGACGACTCGGAGCAAACAGCGGGTGGCCGAGTTGTTCACCGGTTTCGACATGGTGGAACCAGGCATTGTCTGGACGCCGGAATGGCGGCCGGAAACACCGGAACAGGTCGGCGAGAACCCGGAGTCGTCCGTGATCTACGCCGGAGTGGGCCGCAGACCGTGACCGTTCCCCAGCACCCGGAGCCCGAGGCGACCACCCCGGGACGGACCGGACGCTGGCCGGAGGGACGCGCTGCGGCCGCCCGGGACTGGGCGCTGGTGGCCGGTTTCGTGTCCGACATCTCGCTGCCGCACGACGAACTCGTCGCCGAACTGGGCCGGCTGCTCGACACCCTCGTCGGCTGTCTGGTCGCGGAACCGTTCGACGCGGCCCCGGCGGCCGAGGTCGGCGAGGAACTGGTGCGCCTGAACGTGGTCGGCGACGAGGCGTTGCAGGCCAGCATGGAGTTGGTCGGCCGTGTCCTGCTGGACGTCCACGCGGCCCGCGTACCGGCCGTGCTGTCCGGTGTGGCCGCGGGCTACGCGCGGGTCCTGCAACAGCGCACGCTGGTGACGCAGGAGGTGATCACCCGCGCGCTGCTGCGGGCCAAGGAGGAGGTCGAGCGGGTCCTGCAGGCCAGCGAGGAACGCTTCCGCGAGGTGTTCACCGCGTCGGCCGTGGGCATCCTGATCAGCGACCTGGACGGCAACGTCATCCAGCACAACGCGGCGTTCCGCGACATGCTCGGTCACCTGGACACCGACCTGGCCGGCAGCAGCGTGTTCGACCTGTTCGACCCGGAGTCGGTGCCGGCGATGCGGGGCTGTTACGCGGACGTGTTCGACGGTGTCGTCCGTCGCGCCCGGCGGCCGGCGCGCCTGGTCGGCAACGACGGCGAGATCGTGTGGACGCTGCTGTCCATCTCGCTGCTGCACGACTCCGACGGCCGCCCGGTGCACTACCTGACGATGGTCGACAACGTCAGCGACCTGCACCTGCTGGCGGAGAACGTGTCCCGGCAGAACCTGTACGACGTGCTGACCGGCTTGCCCAACCGGCGGTTCCTGGTCAACCGCCTGGCCGAGCTGACCGGCGGGCCGGAGCCGGTGCTCACGCTGTGCCACATCGACCTGGACGGGCTCGGCCTGATCAACAACGGTCTCGGCGCGGCGGCCGGGGACCTGGTGCTGCGGGTGGTGGCCGGGCGGCTGCGGCAGGCGTTCCCGGACGCGATCCTGGCCCGGCTGGGCGGCGACGACTTCGCCGTGCTCGTCGCGCACGACGACCCCGAGGCCGATTCGGACGTTCTCGCCCTGGTGCGGCGGATCAACCACGCGCTCGACCCGCCCGTGGAGATCGACCACCAGCCGGTCGCGGTGTCGGCCACCATCGGCGTCGTGGGGCGGCGTGGCGCGGACGTGTCGGCCGAGGAGTTGTTGCGCGAGGCGGAGACCACGGTGCGGCGGCTGAAGTCGCGGGACCGGGTGCAGTGGGGCATGTTCGACGAGCATCAGGACGCCGTCGACCGGGAGCGGGCGCGGCTGGTCGCCGCGATGCCGGCGGCGCTGGCGGCGGGCGGTATCGAGGCGGTGTTCCAGCCGGTGGTCCGCCTGACGACCTTGGACGTGATGGCCGTCGAGGCGCGCCTGGAGTGGGTGAGCACCGCGTTCGGCGTGCAGGACCACAACCGGTGCGCCGCGCTCGCCGAGGAGACGCCACTGGCGTTGACGGTGGGCCGCTGGCTGTTGGACGCCGCCGCGCGCCGGGCCAGGACGTGGACCGACGAACGCGGCCCGGACGCGCCGCCCGTCGTGGTGAACCTGTCGGCGCGGCAGGCGGGCGACCCGGACCTGATCTCCACGGTCACCGAGGTCGTCAAGGACACCGGCGTGGACGTGCGTCGGCTCCGGATCGGGCTACCGGCCGCGGAGGTCGCCAGGCCCGGCAGTGACGCCGAGGACAACGCCCAGGTGCTGGACGAACTGGGCGTGCCGGTCGTGCTGCACGGCGTCGGCGCCGACCACGCGCACCTGGTGGGCAGCGGGCTGAAGGTGCGTGGACTGGTCCTGGCCGACGACGTGCTCGCCCGCCTGGGCCCGGTGCCCGACGCCGGTTCGCTGCCCGCGTCGGTGCTGGCGCACCTGGTGCCGTTGGTACGGGCCGGTGGACTGCGGGTCGGCGTGCGCGGTGTGACGACGGGCGAGCAGGCCGACTGGCTGCGCGGCATCGGCGTCGACGCGGCCCAGGGCGTGTTCTTCGACCGAGTACTACTACCCGTCCACACGGAGAGGAGCCACTGACGTGGCTGGTGGAATCCTGTTCACCCAGGGCCCGGTGTCCGGCGAACCGCACCAGGTGCTCGCCGAGGTGCTGGAACAGGCGCGGGCAGCCGACGAACTGGGGTTCGACGCCGCGCTGACCACCGAGCACAAGTACTCCGACGAGTACTTCGGTTCCCCGCTGCACCTGGCGTTCGCGATCGCGGCGCGGACGTCCCGGGTGAAGGTCGGCACGAGCATCGCGATCGCACCGCTGTACAACCCGGTCGAACTCGCGCAGGACGCGGCGATGCTGGACCAGTTGTCCGCCGGTCGGCTGTTCCTCGGCCTGGGCGTGGGCTACCTGACCGAGGACTACCAGACGGTGGACGTGCCGTGGGCCGATCGTGCCCAGCGGTTCGACGAGACGGTGCGGATCGTGCGCCAGGCGTGGACGTCGGAACGGTTCTCGTTCAAGGACGAGATCTACGCGTTCGACAACGTGTCGGTGCGGCCGCGCCCGTACCAGGAGTCGCCCGAGCTGCACCTGGCGGCGTGGACGCCGGGCGGGCTGCGCCGGGCCGGCCGGCTGGGCGACGGGTGGATCACCAACGCGCTGATGTCCGTGGACACCATGCGCGGCATGGCGGACGTGTACCGGGAGGCGGCCCGCGAGGCGGGGCGGGACGGCAAGGTGACGGCGATCCGCTTCTGCTGGACGGCACCCACGCGGGAACAGGCCGAACGCGACTTCGGCGACACGGCCGTCGCGATGGCGCGGACGCTGTGGGAGTACGGCGCCATCGGCGACATGCCCGGCGTCGGTTCGGCCGCCGAGATCACGCTGGACCAGCTGTGCGCGGACCGGTTCGTCATCGGCACGCCGGAGGACTGCGTCGAGTCGCTGCGGTCCTATCAGGACGTCGCCGGTGTGGACGATTTCCTGTTCATCTTCCGGTATCCGACCGGACCGGAGCTGCCGAAGGTGCGGGCCGCGATGGAACTGTTCGCCGGCGAGGTGCTGCCGGCGCTCACCCGATGACGATACGGGTGGGTGTGGTCGGCGGGGCGTACGGCGCGACCAGCCACCTGCCGACGTTCGCGGCCCTGCCGGCCTACGACGTGGTGGCGGTGGCGACCGGCCGGCAATCAACGGCGGACGCGGTCGCGGCGCGGTTCGGTGTGCGACCGGTCGTCGGGTACGAGGCGTTGTGCGCCGACCCGGACGTGGACCTGGTGTGCGTGGTGACCCGGCCCAGCCGGCACGAGGAGATGGTGCTGGCCGCTGCCGCTGCCGGGAAGCACGTGTTCTGCGAGGCGCCGCTGGCGATGTCTGTCGCGTCGGGCGAGCGGATGGCCGGGGCCGTGGCGACCGCCGGCGTCGTCGGTGTGGTGGGGATGCAGTCGCGGTTCTCCGCCGGGGTGTGGCAGCTGCGGGAGTTGGTGCGGTCCGGATGGTTGGGGACGGTGGAGAACGTCGCGGCGACGGCGTTCTACCCGACGTTCACGCGCCCGGAGGCGGTCGCCGGGTCCGGGTGGTGCGCGGACGCGCGGAACGGGGCGAGTTCGCTGCGCGTGCACGGGTTGCAGACGGCGGACGTGGTGCGGTGGATGCTCGGCGAGTTCACGGACGTCAGCGGTGTGGCGGCCACCCGCCGTGCGAAGTGGCCCGGCGGGGCTCCGGCCACCAGCGTGGACAGTGCGGTGGTGGCCGGTCTGGTGGGTGGGGCGCCGTGCTCGATCCACACGTCGTGGGTGGCTGGGTTCGGTGGCGGCTGGCGGCTGGAACTCCACGGCAGCGCCGGCCGCCTGGTCGCCACGGCCGACGGCCACACAGGCCACTTCCCGGTCACGGTGAGCGCCGACCGACAGTTGCCGGATCACACGCCCGAACCCCGCCACGCGATCGCACCGGAAGCACCGAACTACGGCCTGGCCGGCCTGCTGTGCCGACTGGCGGACGTCCTGGAAGGCAAACCGGACGAGGATCTGCCGACGTTCGCCGACGGCCAGGCGATGCTCCGCATCGCCACCGCCGTCGACGGGTTGGGCTGAGGCCCCGGCCGCGACCGGAGGGCTCAGCCGACCGCCACCGCGAACACGTGCAGCCGAACCAAACCACCCACCGACAACATCACACCACCGCAACCCCACCACCCCACCCCAAGCTGACCCCGCCACACCCACAAACTCAACCGACCGCCACCGCGAACACGTGCAGCGGAGCCGAACCACCCACCGGCAACGTCACCGACCGCACCGACTTGCCCGCCTGCAACGACACCGCGTCGTAGAACACCGACGCCCGCCACGGCGACGTACCCGACGCCGTGTTGCCGTACGCCGCCGTGACCGCGACGTCGCCGCCCGGGTACGGAGTCGTCCCGGCCCAGTCGCCGAAACCGATGGTGAACTGCTGTGTCGACCCGTCCGTGTACGTGATCGTGCCGGTGCCCGACGACTGGCCGTTGGCCGCCGCGCCCAGGAACGCCAGTGTCGAACCGGTTCCCGTCACGTTCACCGCTCGCCCGTCGGCCTGCACGTTGTCCGGTGTGCCGGCCGCCGCTGACGGCCACGTGAACGTCACCCCGTCATGGCTGACCGTCGCACCCGGCGTGTAGCCGACCGCCGCCAGCGCCTGGGCCGAGAAGCTGTTGCCGCCGCCGTCGATGTTCCCCGGGCCGTGGTTGGCGTCGTCGGTGATGGATACGTTGTTGAACGCCGCCGCCAATGACGCGTAGGGGACTTGCGTGGCCGCCGACGCGATGCCGGCCGCCGCTCCCCCGACCGTCTCCGTCACGCCGATCACCTGCGTGCCCGGTTGGGCGTCCGCGGGCGCCGTCACCGTCCAGTCGGTGGACACCGTCGCACCCGGTGCCACCGAGTCGAACGTGTTCGGCGTGGTGTTGACCGCCGTCCACCCGGACGGCAGGTTCAGTGACAGCGCCACGTCCGTCAACGCCGCCGTCGACGGGTTGGCCACGGTCGTCGTGACGTGTGCCGGGCCGCTGATCGCCGGCGGTGCCGTGACGGACAGGTTGTCGGACTTGATCGACATCGCGAAGACGTGCATCGCCGGCACGCCACCCTGTGGTGTCGCGTTGCCCTGCGGCAGCGTCACCCACGCGACCGTCTTGTGCGGGTCCAGCGCGACCGGGAAGTAGTCCACCGTGGCCTGCCAGCCGGTCGCGTTGCCCGGCTGGTTGCCGTACGCGGTGCGGATCGCCACGTCACCGCCTGCCGGTGGCGTGCCGTTGGCCCAGTCGCCGAAGCCGACCGTGAACGGCTCGGTCGTGCCGTCCGTGTACGCGATCGTGCCGCTGCCGGTGACCGGACCCCACGTGCTGGCGCCCAGGAAGCCCAGAGTGGAGCCGGAACCGGAGATGTCGATCGTCTGTCCACTCGCGACCACGTTGTCACTGGTGGCCGGTGCCGCGTCCGGCCAGGTGAACGTGACGCCGTCGTGCACCAGCGTCGTGCCCGGGTGCACGCCCGCGGCGGCCAGCGCCTCGGCCGAGAAGCTGGCGCCCGCGCCGTCCAGGTTGGCGCAGCAGCGGTTGGCGTCGGTGCTGATCGCCACGTTGTTGTACGCCGCCCGGAACGACGCGTACGGCACGCCCACCTGCGTGTAGCCGGAACTGTCGTGCGCGCCGCCGACGGTGGCGTCCACGTCCACGGTGAACGTGCCGGCCGTGCCGCTCGGGATCGCCACCGCCCACGTCGTGGTCGCCGTGGCGCCGCCCGCGACGGTCGCGAAGTTCGCCGGGGTGGTCGGCGTGGCCGTCCAGCCGGCCGGCAGGTCGAGGCGTACCGCCACGTCGTGCACCGCCGAGTGGCCGGTGTTGGTGAACGTCGAGGTGACGGTGGCGTTCCGCCCTGCCTGCGCCAACGCCGGTGCCGTCACGGCGACCGCGTGGCCCACGACGATCGGGGTGGAGCCGCTGA
>DASZXM010000351.1:0-9651 GCA_035546415.1 Pseudonocardiaceae bacterium | reverse complement strand
CGACTGGCGGCCGCGTCGTTCGCGGCGGCCATGGTGGAGCGGCAGGTGATCGGCACGATGTCCGTCGGCCGGTCGGCGCTGATGATCGCCGACGTACCGGTGGTGGCCGGTTCGCCACTGGTCGGCCAGCCGGTGTCCGCCGCCAACACGCCCGACCGGGCCCGGGCGATCGCCCTGCAGCGGCACGGCGTCGGCAAGCTGGACTGGGCACCCGGCCCGGACTACCAACTCGCCCCGCAGGACCGGCTGACCGTCGTGGCCACCCGCGCCGGCCTGGGTGACCTGCTGGACCGCAGCATCCCGGCGGTACCCGCGCAGTCGGCGGGCTGACCGGACCGGTCCGCCGACCGGTCCGCCCTATGTCGCCGCCATGGCGGCGCGGCAGGCCCGGAGGTGGGCGAGCAGCGCCTGGGTCGCCGGTTGGGTGAACGTGACGGCTATCTGGTCGTCGGTCTTATCACCGAGATGGAGGTACAACCGCATCGGGCGGCCGTGCGGGGGAGCGCTGAGCCGACGTTCGCTGTGCGGAATGACGCTCGGGTCCTCGTTCGGATTGGCGCCCAACAGCCGCGGACCGTGTTCATGTTCACAGTGCACGGCGCACGCTCCGCCCGTGTCCAGCGTTTCGATCAGCAGATCCGTGGCCGACGCGTCGAGCGCGACGGAGAACCGCGACACGGACGCGAGCCGAATCCACAACTTGCGGTGCGCCTCGTCGAGTTCGACCAGGCTCGTGCATATACTCCGGTCGGCCAGATATCCGGCGAACCTGCGACACGTGGACAGGTCCCGACCGTCCAGAATGGCCACCGGCTCCTCCTTCCGATTCGATTCGCCTGGTGATGTCTCGTTGCGGTGCACGCTGTTGACCCGAATGGTCCCGCTCACTGTTCTCACTGGACAGTCAGAACCGCGAAAAGTTCGAGATTCTACGCGATCGAGTGAACATTCCAGGGATGGTGGCAATGACCGACCGTTTCTACTCGACCATGCGTATGCGCTACGTCGGGCGAGTGCTCGGTGAATGGCGCGGGCGTGCCGGGCTCACCGGCGACGTGGTAGCCGAACGCCTGCACTGGGCGCGGTCGAAGATCAGCAAGCTGGAGAACGCCAGCCAGACCATCACACCGGCCGACGTGATCAGCATGGCCGTGGTGTACGGCGTGTCCGAGGCCGAGCGCGACGAACTGGTCGACGAGGTCCAGCACGCCACCGAGCGTGGCTGGTGGCTTTCCTACGGCGACGCCGTCACGGCCAAGCAGTTCGACCGTTACGTGGACTTCGAGTCCGAGGCCATTGCCCTGGCGAACTTCGAAATCGATCTCATTCCGGGCCTGCTACAGACCGAGGACTACGCCCGGGCGGTCGCCATCGCGTTCACACCGTCGGCCGACCACGCCCAGATCCAGCACCGGGTCGAACTCCGCAAGCGGCGCCAGGCACGGCTGTTCGCCGATCACCCGATCGAGTTCGACGCCGTCGTCAACGAGGTCGCGCTGCGCCAGCTGGTCGGCGGCCGGGCCGTGATGCGGGACCAGTTGAAACACCTCATCCGGATCGCCCACTTGCCGAACGTGTCGATCAGGATGATTCCGTTCGCCGCCGGAGCGTATCCGGCGATGGGCCGTCCGTTCGTACTCCTGCGCTTCAACCGTCCTGAGTGGTTGGATGTGGCGTACCAGGAAAACCTGAACAGTTGCATCTATGTCGAGGATCCCGATGAGGTCGCCCAGTACACCGCAGGCTATGTCGGCCTCGGTGAGCGGGCGCTGAGCAAGGCCGAGACGCTGCGCGCGATCGAGTCCTTCGCGGGTGCGCTGTAAGGAACGTGAGCAAGGAGAAATGGACGACATGCAGGCGACGGACCTGGCCGGTGCCGTGTGGCGCAGGAGCAGCCACAGCGGCGGTGACAACGGTTCCCAGTGCGTCGAGGTGGCGGTGTTCGCCGGCCGGGCCGCGGTGCGGGACTCGAAGAACACGGCCGCCGAGGCGCTGGCGTTCCCGATGGCCGGGTTGGCCGCGTTCGTCGGGGCGGCCAAGCACGGCACCTGGCGCTGAGGCGCGACGGCGGCCGGGCGGTGGGTTGCCCTCCACCCGGCCGCCGCTGAGAGCTCCTAGCACGATGGCAATCGCCCGGACAGTCATTGTGTCAGGAGCTCTGAATCGTGCCGAGCGTTCACACTGTCGGTGCGGTGGCGTTGGATGGCCGCATGGCTGACATCCACGAACTGGACCGCCGCGCCGTCGAGGTGAGCAGATCGCTCGTGCGCACGGTCACGGCGCGGCAGTTGGGCTTGCCGACCCCGTGCGCCGAGTGGGATCTGGGCGCGCTGCTGGCCCACATGGCCGTCCAGCACCACGGCTTCGCCCGGGCGGTCGCCGGCGAACGGACCGAACTGGCCGACTGGCGGCCGGTGCCCACCGACGATCATGTCGCCGCCTACGACGCGGCCGCCGACCACGTGATCGAGGCGTTCGCGGCGCCCGCCGCCCAGGCGTACCTGCCCGAGATCCGGGGCGGGATCACGGTGCCGGCCGGGATGGCGATGGGCTTCCACTTCATCGACTACGTCGTGCACAGCTGGGACGTGGCCGCCGCGCTGGGCGTGCCGGTGGAGTTCGACGACGAGGTGCTGGCGACCGCCCTGGTGGTGGCCCGGCAGGTGCCCACCGACGAGAGCAGCCGTGGGCCCGGCCTGGCGTTCGGCCCGGTGCTGGAGCCGTCCGGCGACGCCCCGCTGGAGCGGGTGCTGACCACGCTGGGCCGCTCGCCCCGGTGGCCTCACTGACCGTCGTCGGGGCGCAGCACCACGATCCCCCGGTCCAGGTCGATGCTCATCGTCGGCGGTGCGCCCTCGGCCTCCTCGTCGCGCATCATCGACATCGAGTCCCGGTGGTCCAGCTCGATGCGCTTCGTGCCGTAGAACATCGCCGTGTACTCGTCGATGTAGGTCGCCGTGATCGGCGCGCCGGACCGGCGGCGGCGCTTCTGGCGGACCAGCTCGAACACCCCCGTCGCCACCATCAGCACGACGCCGCCGGGGATCGCGAACGCCAGGATCGTGTTCACGTTCACCCTCTGCGAACGATCGGCAGGCCGGATCGGTTCCGTGGATCGTGACCCTGCGCACCCGGCGGGTGCGGGTCCGGTGGGCGTGGCTAGCATCGGGGCGTCGCTGTCAAGAGCCCAGAAAGGTCGTGGCACAGGTGCCCGTCAACGTAGCCGTCACCGGTGCGGCAGGTCAGATCGGTTACGCCCTGCTGTTCCGGATCGCCTCGGGTCAGCTGCTCGGTCCCGACACCGAGGTCAAGCTCCGGCTGCTGGAGATCCCGCAGGCCGTGAAGGCCGCCGAGGGCACCGCGATGGAGCTGGACGACTGCGCGTTCCCGCTGTTGCGCGGCATCGAGATCACCGACGACCCCCGGGTGGCGTTCGAGGGTGTCAACATCGCGCTGCTGGTCGGTGCGCGCCCCCGCACCAAGGGTATGGAGCGCGGCGACCTGCTGGAGGCCAACGCCGGGATCTTCAAGCCGCAGGGCGAGGCGATCAACGCCGGTGCCGCGGACGACATCAAGGTGCTGGTGGTCGGCAACCCGGCCAACACGAACGCGCTGATCGCCCGCACCCACGCACCGGATGTCCCCGCCGACCGGTTCACCGCCATGACCCGACTGGACCACAACCGCGCGCTGGCCCAGCTGTCGGCCAAGCTGCAGGTCCCGGTGACCGAGATCCGCAGGCTGGCGATCTGGGGCAACCACTCGGCCACCCAGTACCCCGACATCTTCCACGCCGAGGTGAGCGGGAAGAGCGCCATGGAGGCCGTGAGCGACGAGGCCTGGCTGCGCGACACCTTCATTCCGACCGTCGCCAAGCGCGGTGCCGCGATCATCGAGGCGCGCGGCGCGTCGTCGGCCGCGTCGGCCGCGTCGGCCGCCGTCGACCACGTGCACACCTGGGTGCACGGCACGGCCGATGGCGACTGGACCTCGGCCGGTGTGGTCTCGGACGGCTCCTACGGCGTGCCGGAGGGCCTGATCTCGTCGTTCCCGGTGACCGCGAAGAACGGCCGGTTCGAGATCGTCCAGGGCCTGGAGATCGACGACTTCTCCCGCGAGCGGATCGACGCGTCGGTGCGCGAGCTGACCGAGGAGCGCGACGCGGTCCGCGGCCTGGGCCTGATCTGACCGCTCTAGGCTGATCGAGGGGGGCCGGGTGGCCCCCCTCGATTCATGAGCGGGGCGTGTCATGAGACCGGGCGTGATGGGGGTCGGACTGTCGCTGCGGCGCGACCGGTCCGTGCTGAAGGCCAGTGTGCGCAAGGGGACCTGGCGGCGGATGTTCCGCTTCGTCTGGCCCTACCGGCTGATCCTGACCGGGTTTCTCGGGCTGGTGATCGTCGACGCCGTGATCAGCGTGGTGAACCCGTTGATCTATCGGGACGTCATCAACGGCGGCATCCTGGGACGCGATGCCGGGCTGGTCGTCGAGCTGGCGTTGCTGCTGGCCGGGTTGTCGGTCGTCGACGCGGGGCTGTCGATCCTGCAGCGGTGGGTGTCGGCCAGGGTGGGCGAGAGCCTCATCTTCGACCTGCGGACCGGCGTGTTCGGGCACATCCAGCGGATGCCGCTGGCGTTCTTCACCCGCACCCAGACCGGCGCGTTGATCAGCCGGTTGAACAGCGACGTGCTGGGCGCGCAGCAGGCGTTCACCGACACGCTGTCGTCGGTCGTGTCGAACCTGATCACCCTGCTCCTCACGCTCGGCGCGATGCTGCTGCTGTCCTGGCAGATCACGCTGGTCGCGCTGGTCATCCTGCCGGTGTTCGTCATCCCCGCGCGGCGGATGGGCAACCGGCTGGCCACGATCACCCGCGAGTCCTACAACCTGAACGCCGAGATGCACACCACGATGAGCGAGCGGTTCAACGTGGCGGGCGCGCTGCTGGTGAAGCTGTTCGGCCGGCCGGGGCAGGAACTCGACGAGTTCAGCGCGCGGGCCGGGCGGGTCAGGGACATCGGCGTCACGCAGGCGTTGTACGCGCGGCTGTTCTTCACGGCCCTGATGCTGACCGCGTCACTGGCCACCGCTCTGGTGTACGGGTGGGGCGGTGTGCTGGCCATCCACGGCGTCCTCAACGTCGGCACCGTCGTCGCGCTCACCGCCTACCTCAACCGGCTGTACGCACCGCTGATCGGCCTGTCCAACGTGCAGCTCGACGTGATGACGGCGCTCGTGTCGTTCGACCGGGTCTTCGAGGTGCTGGACCTGGAGCCGATGATCGCGGAGAAACCGGACGCCGTCGCCATTCCGGACGGGCCGGCCAGCATCGAGTTCGACCACGTCGACTTCACCTACCCGAGCGCCGAGGAGGTGTCGCTGGCGTCGCTGGAGTCGGTGGCCGTGCTGGAGAAGGTCACCGCCAACCCAGTGCTCTTCGACGTCAGTTTCGTTGCTGAACCCGGACAACTCGTCGCGCTCGTCGGGCCGTCGGGTGCCGGCAAGACGACGATGAGCTATCTGGTGGACCGGATCTACGACGTGCGCTCGGGTGCCGTGCGCATCAGCGGTGTGGACGTTCGCGACGCCACGTTCGCGTCGCTGTCCGACACCGTGGGCATGGTCACCCAGGACGCGCACCTGTTCCACGACACCATCCGGGCCAACCTGCTGTACGCCAAGCCGTCCGCGACGGACGCCGACCTCGTCGAGGCGTTGCACGGGGCCCAGATCGGTGAGCTGGTCGAGTCGCTGCCGCAGGGGCTGGACACCGTTGTGGGCGACCGGGGCTACCGGTTGTCCGGCGGTGAGAAGCAGCGGCTGGCCATCGCCCGGCTGATGCTCAAGGCGCCGCGCGTCGTGGTGCTGGACGAGGCCACGGCCCACCTGGACTCCGAGTCCGAGGTCGCCGTGCAGCGGGCGCTGGCCGCGGCGCTGCGCGGGCGCACGTCGCTGGTGATCGCGCACCGGCTGTCCACTGTGCGCTCCGCCGACCAGATCCTGGTGGTGGACCGCGGCCGCATCGTCGAACGCGGTACGCACGACGAACTGCTCGCCGTCGGCGGCCTGTACGCCGAGCTGTACCAGACGCAGTTCGCCGGGCAGTCCGAAGGTCCGGCTGCCTGACGCACACGGCCGTGAGCCGATCTGTCAGTATCGAACCGTGAGTGCGACGGGTGAAACGCTGACCCTCAGGCAACTCAACAGGGCCACCCTGGCCCGGCAGATGTTGCTGGAACGAACCGACCTGCCGGTCGTGTCCGCGGTCGAACGGCTCTGCGGCATCCAGTCGCAGGAGGCCCGACCACCGTTCGTCGGGCTGTGGTCGCGTGTGGCCGGGTTCCACCGGGACGATCTGCATTCCCTGCTGCACAAGCGAACGGTGGTGCGGGCGACGTTCCTGCGGGCGACCCTGCACCTCGTCACCGCAGCTGACTACACCGCTTTCCGGGCCGCGATCCAACCAGTGCTGAGCGAGGCACTGCGGGTCCTGGGCACCCGCGCGAAGGGGTTGGAACCGGACAAGGTGCTGCCGGTCGCGACAGCGCTGTACCAACGCGAACCGATGACCTTCAACGAGCTGCGGCCCTTGCTGCAGGCCGAGTTCCCGGACGTGAACGAACGCGCCCTCGGTTACACCGTGCGCACGCAGCTCCCGCTGGTGATGGTGCCCACCGAGGACCGCTGGGGCTACCCGTCGGTCGCCGACTTCACGCTCGCGCAGGCATGGTTGTCCGAACCGCTGTCCGATGACGACTCACCGGACGAGCTGGTGCGCCGCTACCTCGCGGCGTTCGGCCCGGCGACAGCCGCCGACGTGCAGACGTGGTCCGGACTGCGCGGCGTGAAGACGATCCTGGCGCGGTTGCGGCCGGAACTGGTGACGGTGCTGGACGAGAACGGCCGCGAGATGTTCGACCTGCCCGACGCGCCCCGGCCGCCCGCGGACACGCCCGCCCCGGCACGGTTCCTGCCGGAGTTCGACAACCTCGTGCTGTCCCACGCGGATCGCACCCGGGTGATCGCCGACGAACACCGGGGCCTGGTGGTGACGAAGAACCTGCGGGTGCGGGCGAGCGTGCTGTACGACGGGTTCGCTTGCGGTACCTGGGATGTGGAGCGGAAGAAGACGTCGACGACGTTGCGCGTGGCGCCGTTCCGCCCACTGCCGGCGCAGGCGATGCGCGAGTTGACCGCCGAGGGCGAGCGGCTGCTGGAGTTCCTGGAGCCGGACGCGGCGAATCCGTCGGTACGATTCGAGCCGTGAGCGAACCGACGACACGGCATGAGTAAGGCGGTCGAGGAGTCCAACCGGCGGATGCTGCGCGCGCGGGACGCGATGGACCGCGCGTACGCCCAGCCGTTGGACATTCCCGCCCTGGCCCGGATCGCGCACGTGTCCGAGGCGCACTTCATCCGGACCTTCCGCGCCACGTTCGGCGAGACACCGCACCGATATCTGCAGCGGCGGCGCGTGGAACGGGCGATGTTCCTGTTGCGTGACACCGACCGGTCCGTCACCGAGATCTGCTTCGAGGTCGGGTTCACCAGCCTGGGCACGTTCAGCAGGACGTTCCGCGATGTCGTGGGGGAGTCGCCGTCGGCGTACCGGAAGCGGGCTGGTGTGATCGCGGTGCCGACGTGCTTCGCGATGGCGTGGCTGAGACCCAGCAGTTTTGGATAAGCAGCGGTGCGGTCGGCGGCCATAGGGTCACTGCCATGTTCACCGCACTCACCCAGTCCCAGATCTACGTGCTCGACCAGGACGACGCGATCGACTTCTACGTCGGCAAGCTCGGCCTGGAGGTCAACACCGACGCCGACCTCGGCTTCATGCGTTGGCTCACGGTCAGCGTGCCGGGACACCCGGACCGCGAGATCGTCCTGGAGAAGCCCGGCCCGCCCGCGCTGGACGAGAAGACGGCCGAGACGGTCCGCGAACTGCTCACCAAGGGCGCCATGGGCGGCTGGCTGATCTTCGAGACCGACGACTGCCGCAAGACGTACGAGGTCCTGCTGGCCAAGGGCGTCGAGTTCACCGACGAGCCGACCGAACGTCCGTACGGCATCGACTGCGGCTGCCGCGACCCGTTCGGCAACCGGATCCGCTTCGGCCAGCGCTACCGCGAGTCGGGCTGACCGCTACACCAGTGCCGACGGGTAGTTCAGGCCCTCGCTGAGCAGCTGGAACGCCCGGTCCACCAGGTCCGAGGACCGGGCGTTCGGCTCGGCGGCCCGCCAGGCGTTCACGGCCGTCTGCACGGCGCAGATGGCGACGGAGGCCACCAGTTGCGGTCGGGGGTCCGTGGCCGCGACACCCATCCGCCTGCCGATCAGCGCGGCCAGTTCGGCCAGATGCGCGGCGCCCTGCTCCAGGCTGTGCGCGGCCAGCGCCGGGCTGCTGGCCACCAGCAGTTGCATGCAGTCGAACTGGAGCGGGTCGAAGCCGTTCACACCCGACTCGCAGTCCCGGATGACCTCGACGGCCGCGTGCCGCAGTGCCGTGAGCACCGGTTCCTCGGGCGGCCGCGCGGCGACCCGGCCCAACAGCGCCACCAGCTGGTCGTCCAGCAGGGAGAGCGCGACCTCTTCCTTCGACGCGAAGTACCGGAAGAACGTCCTCGGTGACACGTCGACCGCCTCGGCGATCTCGTCGACCGTCGTCTGGTCGAAGCCCTTGCGCTGGAACAGGGCGAACGCCGAGTCGATCAACGCGCACCGGGTGCGCTGCTTCTTGCGCTCCCGCAGGCCGGCACTGGTCCCCGAGGTCATCCCCGCATGTTACAGCCAAGTTCCCGAATCAGTCATGAAGCGACAAGAGTCACAGTGCGCCGTTCGAATGTTGACGTCAGTTGTCATGAAGTGACAGTTTCTGGGTCATGTCCGTCCTCGCCCAGCCCAGAGTCGAAGACTCGCCCCGGGTCCGCAGCCCCTGGCTCACGCTCGTCGCCGTCGCCCTGGGCGTCACGATGGTCGGCCTCGACGCCACCGTCGTCTCGATCGCCAACCCGGCCATCGCCACCGACCTGCACCCGACGCTGGCCGGCCTGCAGTGGGTGACCAACGGCTACCTGCTCGCGCTGGCCGTGTCGCTGGTCATCGCCGGCCGCCTGGCCGACCGCTTCGGCCGCAAGCGCCTGTTCCTCGCCGGTGTCGTGCTGTTCGCCCTCGCGTCCGCCGCCGTCGGCCTGTCCGGCAGCATCGGCCTGGTCATCCTGTTCCGTGTCGTGCAGGGCTTCGCGGGCGCGATGCTGCAACCGGCCAGCCTGGCGATCCTGCGCAACGCGTTCCCGGCCGAGAAGCTGAACATGGCCATCGGCATCTGGGGCGGCAGTTCCGCGCTGTCCATCGCCAGCGGCCCCATCGTCGGCGGCCTGCTCGTCGAGCACGTCGACTGGGAGTCCGTGTTCTACATCAACGTCCCGGTCGGCCTGGTCACGCTGCTGATCGGCCTGTGGGTGATCCGCGAGTCGCGTGACCCGGACGCGGGCGGCTCGTTCGACTTCGCCGGTGTCGTGCTGCTCGCCGGGTCGCTGTTCAGCCTGGTGTGGGGGCTGATCAAGGCCGCCGACCTGGGTTTCGGCGACGCGCTGCCGCTCAGCTTCTTCGCCGCGTTCGTGGTGCTCGGTGTCGCGTTCGTGTTCCGGGAA
>DASZXM010000350.1:0-3385 GCA_035546415.1 Pseudonocardiaceae bacterium | reverse complement strand
ACGTCGTGGTCGATGCGGGCCTCGGTGAAGTCCAGTTCGGCCGAACCCATGCGCGGGCTGAGCACCAGCTTGCGCGGCACCACCCAGTTGCCCTTGCGCTTGAGCGAGGAGAACCAGCCGCGCAGTTCGATCGCGTCCCGCGAGTCGACGACGCTGTCGGGCACCGGTGCGACGGAGTTGGCCCGCACCGGCAGGTCGACGACCAGTTCGTTGAGATCGCGGCGGGTCACGGCGGCCTGTGCCCGGCTCGACCGGTCGTCGAACTCCGCCGAGTCGAGCATTCCCCGCGACAGGGCCTCGGTCAGCAGTCCCTGCACGTGCTCCCGCTCGGCGTGCGACACCCGCAGGTCAGCCGGGTTGACACCCTGGTCGTGGTCGGCCATGACCGCGCCCCCTCGTTCGACGACAATCCCCGGGACATTGTTCCCGACCGTCCGGCCGACCCACCAGTCAACCCTCGCCTACCCGACGGCGGCCTCGGCGGCCACCTCGGGCACGTCGGCCCGGGTCGCGGTCGCCCGGCGGCCGGGCAGGAACGCGGCGATGACCACCGCCAGCAGCGCGGCACCGGCGCAGATGGCCAGGATGACGCGGAACGCGTTCTGCGACGGGAGGACCGCCGATCCGAGCGTGATCGTCATGTGGGCCAGCACCACGCCGCCCAGCGCGCTGGACACCGACGTGCCGATCGAGCGCATCAGCGTGTTCAGGCTGTTGGCCGCCGCCGTCTCGGACACGGGCACCGCGCCCATGATCAGGGACGGCATCGCGCCGTAGGCCAGGCCGATGCCGGCGCCGACCAGGCAGGAGACCAGGATCAGCTGCCAGATCGTGGCCATCAGGACCGTGCCCAGCCCGTAGGCGACGGCGACCACGACCGCGCCGACCATCAGCGTCACCTTCGGACCCCGGGCGCGCGAGATGCGCGCGGAGACCGGCGCCATGGCCATCATCACCAGACCGGTCGGCGCCATCACCAGGCCGACCACCATCATCGTCCGCCCCAGGCCGAAACCGGTGGCCTTGGGCAGTTGCAGCAACTGCGGCAGCACGATGGACATGGCGAACATCGCGATGCCGAACACCGCCGACGCGATGTTGGTCAGCAACACCTGGCGGCGGGCCGTGATGCGCAGGTCCACCAACGGCTGCCGGACCCGCGACTCCCACCGGCCCCACACCAGCAGCACCACGACCACGCCGGCGAACAGGCCGAGGGTGGTGCCGCTCCCCCAGCCCCAGTCGGCGCCCTTGGAAATGGCCAGCAGCAAGCAGAACAGGCCCACGGACAGACCCGCCGCGCCGACCACGTCGAACCGGCCGGGTGACCGCACCGAGGACTCCGGCACGATCGTCACCACCAGGACGGCCGCGACCACGCCCAGGCCGGCGGACGTCCAGAACAGCACGTGCCAGTCGGCGCGCTCGGCCAGGAACGCCGCCGCCGGCAGGCCGAGGGCGCTGCCGACCCCCAGAGACGCGCTCATCAGCGCCGTCGCCGAGCCCAGTCGCTCGGCGGGCAGTTCGTCGCGCATGATGCTGATGCCCAGCGGGATCACGCCCGCCGCCAGACCCTGCAGCGTGCGGCCGACAACCATCGGGGCCAGCGAGTCGGACAGCCCGCCCACCGCGGAGCCGGCGATCAGCAGCACGACGCTGACCAGCAGCATGCGCCGCTTGCCGTACATGTCGCCCAGCCGACCCACCACCGGTGTGGCGACCGCGCCGGCGAGCAGGGTCGCCGTGATCGCCCACGTCGTGTTCGACGGCGACGCGTGCAGCAGCCTGGGCAGTGCCGGCAGCAGCGGGATGACGAGCGTCTGCATCAGCGACACGACGATGCCGGCGAACGCCAGTACCGGGACGACACCGTGCGAGCCGACACCGTGGGATCTGGACCGGCCGACCGCATCGGTCGGGGTTGCGGGCATGGGGACCTCCGTCTGGGCCGTCGTCGACGGAAATCTAATTCAAGCGCTTGACTTAGTCCAGCGGCACCGGTTGACTGGCCACCGGAGCGCGACCGAGGAGGGACACACAGTGAGCACGGTGGACGAGCGGCTGACCTACCCGCTGCCCAGGACGACGGCGCTGGAACCGCCCGCGGAGTGGGAGACGCTGCGGCGGCGGTGTCCCGTGGCACCGGTGACGATGCCCAGCGGCGACGAGGCGACGCTGCTCACCCGCTACGCCGACGTCAAGCAGGTGCTGTCCGACCCCCGGTTCGGCCGGCAGCTCGACGCGCCGGACGCCGCCCGGGTGTCGGACACCGAGTCGGGCGGCGTGTTCAACAGCGAGATGGCCGCCGTGCTGCCGCAGACCGGGGACGCGCACCAGCGGTGGCGGCGGATGATCAGCAAGTGGTTCACCGCCAGGCGGATGACGGCGCTGCGGCCGGGCATCGAGGCCATGGCCGAACGGCTGATCGACGCCATGGTGGACACCGGTGCGCCCGCGGATCTCAAGGCGGGCCTGGCGTTCCCGCTGCCGGTGTGGGTCATCTGTGACATGCTCGGCGTGCCCGAGTCCGATCGGGACCGCTTCGCGCACTGGTCGGACAGCATGCTCAACCTGACCCGCTACACGCAGGCGGAGACCGACCGTGCGCAGGCCGAGTTCGTCGAGTACATGACCGGACACATCGTCGCCCGGCGCGGGGAGCCGGGCGACGACCTGCTCAGCCAGCTGACCGTGGCAACCGACGCGGAGGGCAACGGCCTGTCCGACGCCGAACTCGTCGCCACCGGCCAGGGCCTGCTGGTCGCCGGGCACGAGACCACCGCGAACATGATCGGCAAGATGGTGGCGATGCTGCTGGCCGACCGCAGCCGGTGGGCGCGGCTGCTGGCCGACCGGTCACTGGTGCGCACGGCCGTCGAGGAGATCCTGCGGTTCGACGCCAACCTCGGATTCGGCATGGTCCGCTACATCGACCAGGACATCGAGGTCGGGGACGCGCTGATCGCCGGCGGCACCACCGTGGTGTGCGACATCGCCGCCGCCAACCGGGACGAGACGGCCTTCGAGGGCGCGGCCGAACTGGACGTGACCCGCAGCCCCAACCCGCACCTGGCGTTCGGCGCGGGCCTGCACTCGTGCCTTGGCCAGTCGCTGGCCCGCACCGAACTGCAGGCCGTGCTGGACGTGCTGCTGCGCAGGCTGCCCACGCTCGAACTGGCCGTCGACCCACGCGAACTGCCGCGCATCGAGGGGCTGGTCGTCGGCGGGCTGCGCGAGGTGCTGGTGCGCTGGTGAGGAGATGACCATGTCCGGCGGAACGGTGCGGGCCGAACGGGCCAGCGCGACACGGGAGTCGATCCTGACGGCCGCCGAACGGCTCTACGCCGAGCACGGGGTCGTCGCGGTGTCCAACCGGCAGATCAGC
>DASZXM010000349.1:0-28575 GCA_035546415.1 Pseudonocardiaceae bacterium | reverse complement strand
GGCGGCATTAGGATTTGGGCGCATCTGTTGTCGGCGCTGAGGAGTTGTTCGTGATCACTGCGATCGTGTTGATCCAGGCCGAGGCGGACACCATTCCGGAGGCGGCGCAGAGCATTGCTGACATCGATGGCGTGACTGCCGTTTACTCGTGTGCCGGTGACGTTGACCTCATCGCCATGGTGAAGGTCGCTGCTCATGACGAGTTGGCCGATCTCGTGCCCGGGAAGATCAGCAAGGTGCCCGGTGTGATCAACACCGACACGCACATCGCGTTTCGCGAGTACTCGCGCACCGACACCGAGGCCACCTTCGGGATCGGGATGGACGGCTGAGGCTCACCGGCTGTCGAATGCCAGGCGTAGGGCGTACGGGCTGTTCAGTGGTACTCCCATCTGGCGCCTGATGTCCTGGGGTCGCACGAGCCGGAAGTTGGTGGCTCTGGCCAGGAGTTCGTCGAACGCCACCGCCAGTTGGATGCGGGCGAAGTGCAGGCCCAGGCACTTGTGCACGCCGGCGCCGAACGCCAGATGGGGGTTCGTGTCGCGGCCGAACGTCAGTTCGTCCGCGTGGGCGAAGTGGGTCGCGTCTCGGTTTGCCGAGTAGAAGTGGATCGCCAGTCGGTCGCCCGCGTGCAGCGGGACGCCCAGTAGGTCGTTGTCCACCGTGACCGTTCGTGCCATGAACGACACCGTCGGTTCGAAGCGCAGGAACTCGTCCAGTGTGCCGTTCTGCCACCAGTCAGGGTCGCGCAGTCGTTGCTCGACATCGGGTCTCGTCGCCAGGTGGTAGGCGATGTTCGCGATCATGCCGCGTGTCGTGTCCAGGCCGCCCAGCAGGAGTGTCGTGACGATGCCCAACCGTTCCTCGACCGTCAGCGGTCGGCCGTCCACTGTGGCCGTGACCAGCGCTGCCAGAAGGTGGTCACCGCCGGAGACCGCTGCCATCGCCTCCATCGCCAGTGCGGCAACCGCCTCGAACGTGTCCGGTGTCGCCTCCAGGGCCACGCGCTTCACCGCCGCGACGCCCCGCTCGACCAGGTCCTGGTCGTCCGTCGCGAAGACGATCTTGGCCAGGGAGCCCGCGCTGAACGGGATCGAATACTCCCCCACCACGTCGAACTCGCCGGCGTCGGCGAAACCGTCGATCGCCGTTCGCGCGATGGTGCGCATGTCCTGTTCGTAGCGCAACAGATACGAGCGGGAGAAATAGTCGTTCAGGAACCAGCGGTACGCGCGGTGATCCGGTGGATCGGTGTCGATCGGGATCAGGCGGACCGGCACTCCGCGCAGGCCCGGCTGCTTCGAGCTGAAGACCTCTGGGTGCAGGCACACGGTGCGGACGTCGTCATACCGGGTGACGACGTGATAGCCGCCGTCTGAATCGGTGTGCAGCACCGGGCATTCCGTCCGTGCTTTCGCCAACGCCGGTACCAACTGTTCCCGCTGGTCGTCGTCGAACAGGTCGACACGGGACAGGATCTCGTCGACGGACTTGGCCATGATGGTCTCCCCGGGTCCGCCGGAACCGTAGCGCCGGCGGAACCGGGTCAACAACCAGTGGCACTCGAACGGACGGTCAGGCGTTCACCAGGCCGGCGATCTCCGCCATCGCCGCCGGCGTGAGCGGGCCCGTCGTCAGCACGCCCGCGTTCTCCTCGGCCTGGCGGACGGTCCGGCAACCCGGGATCGGCACCGTCGCGCCGTGCCGGGCCAGGATCCAGCCCAGCGCACCCTGGGCGAGGGTGCGGCCGTCGGACGTCAGCACGTCGCGGATCGCGCTCACCTTGCGCAGCCACGCCGGGTCGGGGCGACCGTCGGTGAAGTACCGCATCCAGTCCGGTGAGTCGCCGCGCACGTCGTCCACGCCCAGTGTGGTCTCCGCGCTGTACTTGCCGGACAGCAGGCCCATCGCGAGCGGACCTCGGTTCACGCTGGCCAGGTCGTGGTCGGCACACACCACGAGCATGTCCGGCGCGTCGTCCAGCACGTTCAACTGGTGCTGCACCGCGGCACAGTGGTCGCCCGCGGCGAACGCGGCCGCACGCTCCGGGTCGTCGGTGCTCCAGCCGTACGCGCGGATCTTGCCCTCGTCGACCAGCGACTCCAGGGTCGCCAGGAGGTCGTCCACCCGGTCCAGCGGCAGGTCGCCGACGTGCAGTTGGTAGAGGTCGATGCGGTCGGTGCCCAGGCGCTCCAGCGACGCCGCACACGCCGCGCGCACGTAGTCCGGGGACGTGTCCGTGCCGGTCAGGTTCCTGGTGGCCACGTCGAACGTGTTGCCGAACTTCGTCGCGATCACCACGTCGTCCCGGCGGCCGGCCAGCGCCCGGCCCAGGACGCGCTCGCTGTGGCCGACGCCGTACACGTCGGCCGTGTCGAAGAAGGTGACGCCCAGTTCCAGCGCCTTGTCGATCGCGGCGACCGACTCGTCGTCGTCCACCGCGCCCCAGCCCGCGGGCTTGCCGCCGGACGTGAACGGGCCGCCGATGGCCCAACAACCGAACCCGACGGCGCTGACCGCGATGTCGCTGCGCCCCAGTTTTCTGTTCTTCGCACTCATCGCGACCAGACTAGTCGCCGACCACCAGCGGAATCACCCGATTTTCCAGCGGGCAGCCGCAATTCCCGACGTCGACGTGGTCACATCGGCGGCCGGCACCGGAGTCGGCGGTGATTCAGTTGGCCTGGTGATAAGCCTCCAGAACTTCCGCCGAGATACGGCCGCGCTCGGAAACCTTCAGACCGCGTTTCCTGGCCCACTCCCGGATGGCCTGATTCTGTTCCCGGTCCACCGCCGCCGAGCGACTCCGGTTCGCCCCACCCGCCGCACGCCTGCCCCGAGTGCCGGACCGGCGGGCATGGCTGACGTATTCCGCCAGCGTGCCGCGGATTTTCTCCGCGTTGACCGACGAGAGGTCGATCTGGTACGAGACGCCATCAAGTCCGAATTCGACGGTCTCCTCGGCGACGGACCCGTCAAGGTCGTCAACGAGTTGGACCGTGACCTTCTGTGCCACGTACGCACCCTTTCGTCCACCGACACCCCTGCTTTTCGCGAGAGAATACACGGATACCGGCTAACCGACCAAGAACGCACCCAATTCATCCCACCGGTTTGTACTAACGCGCGTCCCCTTGTCGAGTGAACATGAAAACCCGGAAAAACCGCCGATGACCAGGACGATTGCAGTGGCCAAGGGTCGGCGTTCGACGACCGGAACGGTCACTGTTAACCGGAGCGCTGACGATCCGAACCACCGAATCGATCACCGATTCACTCGGTCGGACCACAATTCCGCATCCCGGACGACACGGTCAGCGACCCCACCGGGCACGCAAAAGGGCCGCGGGAGGTCACCCTCCCGCGGCCCCTGAGCCTCGCTGTCAGTCCACCGGCAGCTGCGGGTGCTCCGACGCCTCCTCGGCCACGTCAGCGGCGTGAGCGACCGCGTGCTGCTCGGCTCGGGCGGCCTCCAGCGCGATCGTCTCCGTCTGCCGGTCCGGGGTGAACATGCTGCCCGGCACCGGGTGACCGGCGGCGCCCAGCTTGTTCATCTTCTTCGGGATCGGTGCGCCCTGGTACGGCAGCTCGTGCGGGTGCCCGTGCGCGTCCACCGGGGCCAGCGGCTGGTGCACCTCGATGAACTCACCGTGCGGCAGCCGCATGATGATGCCCGTCTCGATGCCGTGCTCCAGCACCTCCCGGTCGGCCCGCTGCAGGCCGAGGCACATCCGGTAGGTGATGTAGTAGACCAGCGGCGGGAGGACCAGGATGCCGATCCGGCCGCCCCACGTCATCGCGTTCAGCGAGATGTCGAACTTGTCCGCGATGATGTCGTTGCCGCAGGAGATGGTCGCCACCACGAAGAAGGCGAGGCCCATCGCGCCGAGGCTGGTCCGCACCGGGACGTCCCTGGGCCGCTGCAGCAGGTTGTGGTGCGCGTTGTCCTTGGTCAGCCGCTTCTCCAGGAACGGGTAGACCAGCAGCACCGTGATGATCAGGCCCATCGCCATCAGCGGGAAGAACACCGCCGGGATGAGGTACCGGTGGCCGAAGTTGATCTCCCAGTCCGGCCACAGGCGCAGCAGGCCGTCCGTCCACGCCATGTACCAGTCCGGCTGTGAACCGGCCGACACCTGTGCGGGGCTGTACGGTCCGAAGTTCCAGATCGGGTTGATCTGGAACAGGCCGGCGACCAGCGCCAACACTCCGACCACGACCGCGAAGAAGCCGCCGCCCTTCAGCGCGAACACCGGCATGATGCGCACGCCGACGACGTTGGTCTCCTTGCGCCCCACGCCCGGGAACTGGGTGTGCTTCTGATACCACACCAGCCCCACGTGCACCGCGATCAGCGCCAGGATGATGCCCGGCACCAGCAGGATGTGCACCGTGTAGAACCTGGGGATCGCCACCGAGCCGGGGAACTCACCGCCGAAGATCAGCCAGTGCAGCCAGGTGCCGATGATCGGCGTGGACAGCACGCCGCCGGACATGGCGGCACGGATGCCGGTGCCCGACAGCAGGTCGTCGGGCAGCGAGTAGCCGGTGAAGCCCTCGACGCCGCCGAGCACCAGCAGCAGCACGCCGAGCACCCAGTTCGTCTCGCGCGGCTTGCGGAACGCACCGGTGAAGAACACCCGCAGCATGTGCACGGCCATCGCGGCCATGAACAGGTTCGCCGCCCAGTGGTGCAGCTGCCGGACGAACAGGCCACCGCGGACGTCGAAGCTGATGTTCAGCGCCGACTCGTACGCCCGCGACATGAAGATGCCGCGCAGGTTGTCGAACGTGCCGTTGTACTGCACGTCCGACATCGACGGGTCGAAGAACAGCGCCAGGTACGTACCGGACAGCAGCAGGACGATGAAGCTGTACAGCGCGATCTCGCCGAACAGGAACGACCAGTGGGTCGGGAACACCTTGTTCAGCTGCCGACGCATGCCGCCGGCCGGGTGGTAGCGCTCGTCGACGTCCTGCAGCGCCTTCCCGGCGATCTTCATGACCGGGTTGGTCGGTTTCGTCGGGGTGACGATCGCTCGACTCATGCGCCACGCTCCCAGTAACCAGGGCCAATCGGCTCGATGAAGTCATGCACGGCGTAGAAGTAGCCGGTCTGCTCGTCGACCGCGATGGGCAGCTGCGCCAGCGCGCGCGCGGCCGGACCGAAGATCGGCTTGCAGTACTCCAACGCGTTGAACTGCGATTGGTGACACGGGCAGAGGAAGCGGTTCGTCTGCTGCTCGTACAGCGAGACCGGGCAGCCGAGGTGGCTGCAGATCTTCGTGAACGCGTAGTAGTCGCCGTAGTTGTAGTTCTCCTGGCCGGCCCGCTTGATCACCCGGGCCGCGTCGGAGGGCCGGAAGCGGATCAGCATCACCGGGTTGTCGATGCGCTGCAGCGCCGCCTGGAGAGCCTCCGGGTCGTTGCGCTCCGACTCGCGGAACGGGAACACCGTCTGCAGGCCGCCCGCGTCCATGTCGGTCGGGCTGACCAGGGCGACCTCGTGCGGGTCGCCGGTGTCCTTGCGCAGGTAGACCCGCTCCGGCTTGGCCGGGTCCTGGTACCAGCCGGTGTGCGCCAGCGTGTCCTCGGGCGCCTGGGACTTGCTCCACGGGTTCTTGATGAACCCGCCCAGCGGGAAGACCACCAGGCCCAGGCCCATCAGGCCGCCGGCCGCAATCGCGGACCGCCTGATCAGCGAGCGGCGGGCGATCGTGGTGCGGTTGCCCGCGTCGAACAGTTCGGCGAGGATCGTCTGCCGGTCCACCTCGGACGACTGGCCGTCGTGCCGGTCCTGCACCGCGACCTCGTGCGGCACGAACTTCTTCACGTACGTCAGCACGCCGAACCCGAGCCCGAGCACCGTCAGGCCGAGCGTCACGCCCAGCAGCGGGGTGTACAGGTTGTACCAGAACTGGTGTCCCGGCTGCTGGTACTGCCACGGCCAGGCGATGAAGACGACGACGAACGCGATCGCGGCCAGTGCGGCGAGGATGAACCAGAACGCCACGACGCGCTCGGCGCGCCGCTCGGCCCTGGTGCCCTTCACCGGCCACGGGTCGTTGTACTCGATCATCTCGACGCCGTCGAGCTTCATGCCGAGCGCGACCAACTCGTCGCGACTCATCTGCGCGAGCTGCTCCTCGTTCGGCACCTCGACGGAGTCGTGCTCCTCGCTCATGCCTTGGCTCCGATCCAAAGGGTCACGCCGACCAGTGCGGCGATGCCGACCACCCACGCGATGAAGCCTTCGGAGATCGGTCCGAGACCGCCGAGGCCGTCACCGCCCGGGTCGTTGTTGCCGTTCTGCACCGACGTGATGTACGCGATGACGTCCTGCTTCTCCTGCGGCGTCAGCTGCCGGTCGGAGAACTTCGGCATGTTCTGCGGACCGGAGAGCATCGCCGTGTAGATCACGCTCGGCGACGCGTTCTGCAGTGACGGTGCGAACTTGCCCGACGACAGAGCGCCACCCTGGCCGGTGAAGTTGTGACAGGAAGCACAGTTGAGGCGGAACAGCTGGCCGCCCTGGGCCGGGTTGCCCTGCGCCAGCTGGGCGCCCGACTTGGTCGGCGTCTGCGGGCCACCACCGTTGGCCTGGATGTACGCGGCGATCGCGTCGATCTGCTGCGGCGTGAACTTCGGCGGCTTCTCGACGGCCTGCGCACTCTGCGCGTCCAGCGGCATGCGGCCGGTGGCCACCTGGAAGTAGGCGGCGGCCGAGCCGACGCCGATCAGCGACGGGCCGCGGTCGGTCTCGCCCTGCAGGTTCGCGCCGTGACAGGTGATGCAGTTGTTCTGGAACAGCTGCTTGCCCTCGCCGATCAGCGCGCTGTCACTGGCCGTCGACGCATACGCGGTCTGCGGCGTGGGCACGAGCACGCTGTACATCGCTCCGGCACCGATCAGCGCGACGCCCAGGGCCAGCAGGCCCGTCATGCGGCGGCGCAGCTTGGACTTCGACCGGATCCGCCGCACGGCCGGGGCTGGTGTACCGGCGGGCGTGATGTCCAGGTCGATGTCACCGTCCCGGTCATCGCCTTCGGCGGACGTGTTGGTGGTGGTCATTTTCTTCGGCAACCCTTGCTGTCGTTCGGGTCAGACGGTCAGCGGAGCACTTCGACGCAGAGGAACAGACCGATCCAGACGATGTCGACGAAGTGCCAGTAGTACGACACGACGATCGTCGCGGTGGCCTGGGCGGGTGTGAACTTGCTCATCTTCGTCCTGATGATCAGGAAGACGAACGCGACCAACCCGCCGAGCACGTGCAGGCCATGGAAGCCGGTGGCCAGGAAGAACACCGATCCCCACGCCGACGACGCGAGCGTCGTGTGGTGCAGGGCGACCAGCTGGTAGTACTCGCCCGCCTGCCCGCCGATGAAGATCAGGCCCATCACGAACGTGATGGCGTACCACCGGCGCAGGCCGAACACGTCGCCCTTCTCGGCCGCGAACACGCCGAGCTGGCACGTCACCGAGGACAGCACCAGGATGATCGTGAACGGCAGCGAGTAGGCGATGTCCAGCTCGGCCGGCTTCGGTGGCCACTCGGGCGCGGTGTTCTGGGCCTTCACCGTGAAGAACATGGCGAACAGGCCGGCGAAGAACATGAGCTCGCTGGACAGCCAGATGATCGTCCCGACGCTGACCATGTTGGGACGGTTCAGCGTGTGAACCCGCTGGCCGATGGTGGGCGCTGCCGTTGTCACGCGTCGCATTATTGCCTGTGGTCACGGACCCGACCGCATGGGGTCGACCGTCGGGTCCGTCACACGATGGGAGCACAGCCGGACATGCCCCGCGGCCGGGCCCTCGCCGATAGGATCTAGGGTCGTCGGTGCCTGTCGAGATTGTCTGTAGACGACCTCGATAGACATGCGGAGAAGTTGTCGGGCACCCCGAACGGCGTCGCGGAGGACGGTCGGATGAGCGCGCAGACCACGCAGGCGTTGAAGATTCTCGTCTTCAGCCACCGGCCGGAGATCCGGGAGGCGATCATCACAGCTGTCGGGTACCGGCCCGCGCCGGACCTGGGCCGCATCGACTACCTCGAAGCCGGTGCGATCGAGGACGTCCTGTACGTGATGGACAACGAACGCGTCGACCTGGCCATCCTGGACGGTGAGGCGCAGCCGACCGGCGGCATGGGACTGTCCCGGCAGCTGAAGAACGAGCTGGACGACTGCCCGCCGGTGGTGGTCGCGGTGCGGCGCAGGGACGACCGCTGGCTCGCCACATGGTCGCAGGCCGACGCCGTCATCGTGCACCCGCTGGACCCGCTGGCGGCCGCCGAGACGGTCGCCGAGGTGCTGCGTGCCCACCGACTGCCCGTAGTGCACGGATGAGGTGCCCCCATGGCTACGCAGACCTGGCCGGCCTTGCTGGGCCGGTTGATCGGTGCCGGTGACCTGACCGAGGACGACACCGCCTGGGCGATGGACCAGGTGATGTCCGGAGCGGCGACGCCCAGCCAGATCGCGGGGTTCGCGATCGGCCTGCGCGCCAAGGGCGAGACGCCCGCGGAGATCGCGGGCATGGCCCGCGCGATGCTGGCGCACGCCAAGCGCGTCACGCTGACCCACCGGGCCGTCGACATCGTCGGCACCGGCGGTGACCAGGCGCACACGGTGAACATCTCCACGATGGCCGCCCTGGTCACGGCCGCAGCGGGTGTGCCGGTGGTGAAGCACGGGGCACGGTCGGCGTCGTCCAAGTCGGGCGCCGCGGACGTGCTGGAGGCACTGGGTGTCGCGATCGAGCTGACGCCCGACTCGGTGCGGACGTGCGTCGATGAGCTGGGGCTCGGTTTCTGCTTCGCGCCCGCGTTCCACCCCGCGCTGCGGCAGACGATCGTGCCGCGCAAGGAGCTGGGCGTGCCGACGGTGTTCAACTTCCTGGGCCCGCTGGCCAACCCGGCCCAGCCGGACGCCAGCCTGGTCGGCTGTGCCAACCCGAGGATCGCCCCGGTGCTGGCCGAGGTGTTCGCCCAGCGCGGCAACACGGCTCTGGTGGTGCGTGGTGACGACGGGCTGGACGAGCTGACCACCACGACCACGACCACGGTGTGGCTGGCCGACGGTGGTGCGGTACGGACCGAGAAGGTGGACCCGGCGGCCCTGGGCGTCCAGCCCGCGGCGCCGGAGGAGCTGGTCGGCGGGGACGCCGAGGTCAACGCCCAGGTGGTGCGCGACCTGGTGGGCGGCAAGCCCGGCCCGGTGCGGGACGCCGTGCTGCTCAACGCGGCCGGTGCCGTGGTGGCCTTCCGGGGCGTGTCCGCGGACCTGACGGCCGATCTGCGGGCCGCACTGGACACGGTGGGCTCGGCCATCGACTCGGGCGCCGCCGCGGCCCTCCTGGACCGCTGGACGGCCAGAACGGTCGAGCTGAGCAAGCTGCAGGCCTGACGAACGCACGAGAGGGCCCGGTGGCGAACCACCGGGCCCTCTGCTGTCGTCGTGGATCAGTCGTGGTTCGGTCCGATGTGGTACTCGAAGACCAGGCCGCCGACCATGATCAGCACCAGGATCACGCCGACCACCAGCAGCCAGACCAGCCAGAACGCCATCGCCACGCCCACCACGGCGGCCGCGAGGGCCAGCGAGATGGGCCAGTAGCTGCCCGGGCTGAAGAAGCCGACCTCGCCCGCGCCGTCGCTGACCTCGGCCTGCGGGTTGTCCTCCGGCCGGGGCTGGCGCAGCCGCCGGGAGATGAACTCGAAGGTCGTGCCGATGATCAGGCACAGGCCACCGGTCAGGATCAGGCCGATCAGACCGACCGGCTCGATGGTGTGGTCGGTGCTGCCCAGCTTGGCCCACACGCCGTACACCACCGCGATGACGAACGCGAACAGGGCGATGTACAGGAAGATCCGACCCTCGACCTTCATGGTGTCCTCACTACCTCACTACTTCTGGTGGCTGAACGGTCAGGACCCGGTTCCGGTGGACGCCTGGCGCGCGGTCCGGCTCGTGTCGAACGGGTGCGTGGACAGCGCGTACGGCGTGCAGAGCTGCCCACAGTTCGGGTTGTCCTGGCCGGTCCTGGTGAGCGCCTCGGCGGCCGTGTACGGCTGGCCGGTCTGCGGGTTGACCTGCATGCGCAGCTGGATGTAGTCGTTGAACAGGCTCTGCGGCAGCGCGCGGACCTCGAAGTTCATCATCGAGTGGTACGTGCCACACAGCTCGGCGCAGCGGCCGACGAACCAGCCGGTCTGGTCGATGGTGTTCTGGAACGACGAGTCCTGGTTGTTCTTGTCCGGGTCCGGGAAGACGTCCCGCTTGAAGTTGAACGCCGGCACGAAGAACGAGTGGATGACGTCGGTGGACCGCAGGTCGTACTGGATGACCTCGTTGGTCGGCAGCACCAGCAGCGGGATCTCCTGCGAGCTGCCGACGGTCTTGACGAGCTGGCCGTCGGGCGTCTTGTAGCCGTGGTAGTCGAACTCCCAGTTCCACTGGAACGCGGTGACGTTGACCGTCAGGTTGGGGTTCGGGATCTTCTTCAGCACGAAGTCCTGGGTGGTGACGGTGAAGTAGAACAGCACCGACACGATCACCAGCGGGACCACGACCAGCACGAACTCCAGCGAGTGGCTGTACTGGAACTGCCTGGGCAGCTCGTCGTCGCGACCCTTGCGCTTGCGGTGGAAGGACACCGTCCAGATCGTCAGGCCCCACACCACGAGTCCGACGGCGAGGGACGCGAAGCCCGCCCACATCCAGAAGTCGCGCATCTTGGTGCCCTGCGGCGTGATCGCCTGCGGCCAGCCGAAGTGCAGCGCCTGGTCCCCGGTGCAGCCGGACGCGAGAAGCGCCACGAGACCAACCAGACCGATGAGCTTCACCAACCGGACTGGCCGGGTGCCCTGCTTGCGGCCCACTGCTCGACGCCTCCTCAGCCTGACGAGTACGACACTGATGCCGGCCAGGTCGTAGGACCTGTGGCCAAGCGGCAGCGTAGCCCAGTGACCAGTGCCTCGTGCCCCTGGGGTGAGCGGCGAGCCGTGCCGTGAAGATCACACGTCGGGTGGTCGTGGCGTCAGGGTGGGGACCGGACTCGGGCATACTTGGCTCCCACGCCAGCCGGCGACTCATGACGAGAGGTCCGCTACACCGTGTCCGGAATCGTTGCCCTGGTGTGTCCCTCCGAAGTGGACGCCGAGTCGTCGCTGCCGGCCGTGGCGGGTGCCCTGCGCGGCATGCGACACCGTGGCCCCGACGACGTGGACACCTGGACCGGCCAGGAGGCCGTGTTCGGCTACGCGCGACTGTCCATCATCGACATCGAGCACTCCCGCCAGCCGCTGTGCTGGGGGCCGCCGGAGTCGCCGGACCGGTACACGATCGTCCACGACGGCCAGGTCTACAACTACCTGGAGCTGCGCGCGGAGCTGATGAACCGGCACGGTGCGACGTTCCGCACCAACGGCGACGCCGAGGCGGTCGTGGCCGCGTACCACTACTACGGGCCGCACGCGGTCGGCCGGTTGCGCGGCATGTTCGCGTTCGTCATCTGGGACGCCGAGCGCGGCCTGGCGTTCGGTGCGCGGGACCCGTTCGGCGTCAAGCCGCTCTACTACGCGACCGGCCCGCACGGCACCGCGTTCGCCAGCGAGAAGAAGTGCCTGCTGGAGCTGTCCGGCACGCTGGGCACCAACCCGGGGCTGAACGAGCGGGCCGTGCAGCAGTACCTGACGCTGCAGTACGTGCCCGAGCCCGCGTCGATGCACGCCGGTGTGCACCGGATCGAGTCGGGCACGTCGTTCACGGTGGCGTCGGGCGGCGATGTCGCCGCGCACCGGTACTTCCACCCGGTGTTCCGCCCCCGCGAGGTGCGGGGCGACGCGGACGCGCAGCGGCTGTACGGCGAGATCACCGACGTGCTGCGCGACTCCGTGGCCAAGCACATGCGGGCCGACGTGACCGTCGGGGCGTTCCTGTCCGGCGGTGTGGACTCGACGGCCGTGGCGGCCCTGGCCAAGGAGCACAGCCCGGATCTGGTGACGTTCACCACCGGGTTCGAGCGGCAGGGCTACTCCGAGGTGGACGTCGCCGCCGAGTCGGCGGCCACGATCGGCGTGCGGCACGTGGTGCGGACCGTGTCGGCGGCCGAGATGATGGACACACTGCCGCTGATCGTCTGGTACCTGGACGACCCGGTCGCCGACCCGGCGCTGGTGCCGCTGTGGTTCATCGCGCGGGAGGCGCGCAACCACGTGAAGGTCGTGCTGTCCGGTTTCGGCGCGGACGAGCTGTTCGGCGGGTACCACATCTACCGGGAGCCGCTGGATCTGGCGCCGTTCGAACGGGTGCCGGGGGCGCTGCGGCGGGCCATGGGACGGGTGTCCACGCGCATCCCGGAGGGCGTGCGCGGGAAGGACCTGCTGCGACGCGGGGCGTTGGACCTGGAGGAGCGGTACTACGGGAACGCGCGGATCTTCCGTGACGACCAGCTACGGGGCGTGCTGCGCACGTTCGACCCGGGCGTATCGCACCGGGAGGTGACGGCCGAGTCGTACCGGATCTCGGCCGGGTGGGACCCGGTGGCCCGGATGCAGCACGTCGACCTGTTCAGCTTCCTGCGCGGCGACATCCTGGTCAAAGCGGACAAGATGACGGCGGCGCACTCAGTGGAGCTGCGGATGCCGTTCCTGGACACCGAGGTCTTCCGCGTGGCTTCCGGGCTGCCGCTGACCGAGAAGGTCACCCAGCAGGCGACCAAGCACGCGCTGCGCGAGGCGCTGCGCGGCGTGGTGCCCGAACCGGTGCGCACCCGACGGACGCTGGGCCTCCCGGTGCCGATCCGGCACTGGCTGCGCGGCGAGATGTACGACTGGGCCCGGGACGTGGTGGTGCGGTCGCACACCGACGAGCTGATCAACCGCAACGCCGTGCTGCGGCTGCTGGAGGAGCACCGGACCGGCACGGTGGACCACAGCAGGCGGCTCTGGGCGCTGCTGGTCTTCATGATCTGGCACGCCGTCTTCGTGGAGCGCTCGATCACGCCGCACGTGTCCGAACCGCGCTACCCGGTGCGCATCTAGGGACGGCAGGCCGACCGCGGGTGGCGGGAACGCGGTCGGCCGGGCCGGTGGACCGGGCCGGTGGACCGGGCCGGTCAGGCCGGTGGACCGGGCCGGTCAGGCCGGTGGACCGGGCCGGCCGACCGTGCCGGTCAGGCCGGTGGACCGGGGCCGGCAGACCAACCGACCGCGCCAGCCAGACCAACCGACCGGGCCGGTCAGGCCGGAAGGGTCGCCTCGATCTCGGCGGCCGCTTCCGGGCCGTACGCGCCGGACAGGCGGCTCACCGTCGTCGCCCTGTCGAACGCCCACTCCTGCGTGCCGACCGTCTCCAGCACCAGCACCGCGATCAGCGACCCCAGCTGTGCGGCCCGCTCCAGGGACAGGCCGCCGCTCACGCCCGCCAGGAAGCCGGCCCGGAAACCGTCGCCGACGCCCGTCGGGTCCGCCTTGGACAGCTCCGGCACCGCCGAGACCTGGACCTCCTGGCCGTCCCGGGAGACGATCTCGGCGCCCTTCTCGCCCAGCGTGGTGATCCGCATGCCGACCTGGGCCAGGACCTCCGCCTCGGTCCACTCGGTCTTGCGCAGCAGCAACTGCCATTCGTAGTCGTTGCTGAACAGGTAGTCCGCGCCGACGACGAACTCGCGGACCTGCTCACCGGTCATGCGGGCCAGCTGCTGCGACGGGTCGACCGCGAACCGGTAGCCGCGCTGGCGGCACTCCTGGGCGTGGCGGATCATGCCGTCCGGGTCGTCCGGGCTGATCAGGACCAGGTCCAGGGTGCCGAAGCGCTCCAGGGGGTGCAGCTCGATGAGCCGCGACTCGGACATCGCGCCGGCGTAGAACGACGCGATCTGACACATGTCCTCGTCCGTGGTGCACACGAACCGCGCCGTGTGCGCCAGCTCCGACACCCGCACGCCGCCGGTGTTGACGCCGTGACGCTCCAGCCAGGAGCGGTAGTCGTCGAAGTCGTTGCCGACCGCCCCCACCAGGATCGGGCGGCAGCCCAGGACGCCCATGCCGAAGGCGATGTTGGCGCCGATGCCGCCGCGCCGGACGACGAGGTCGTCTACCAGGAAGCTCAGCGAGAGGCGGTGGATCTGATCGGGGACGATCTGCTCACCGAACCGCCCCGGGAAGTGCATGAGGTGGTCGGTGGCGATGCTGCCGCTTACCGCAACGGGCACGGCGGGTCTCCTGTCAGGGCGTGGAACGCCGGACTGGGCCACCGGGCGGTCGGACCCAGCTCGCCGGTCACCTTGCCGGGTGACTGCCGAACATCGTCACACACTACCGAGTGGTACCGCTGTTCGTTGCCGGTACGCCGTTCTACGTTCAGCTGGTGACCACTCCCGAAGCGGACTCGATGGCCGAGCTGATCGCCGACTGCGCCGACATCCCCGCGCGGGTGCTGGCCGCGCCCCGGGACATCCCCCTGCCCCGGAACGCGGCCGCGTGGTCGGTGGACGACGCGTGTCAGGCCCAGGTGCTGGACCTGGACGTCTACGTCTGACCAACCGCTGATCTACCGCCCGGACAGCAGCTCCAGCACCGGCACGAACGCCTCGGCCGCCAGACTGTTCACCGTGATGTAGGACACACCGAACGCGTCCCGGCGGCGCAGCAGCACGTCGGCGGCGTCCTGGGCGGTGCCGTTGAGGACCGACAGGGCCTGGTTGTCGGTGGCCTTCTCGACGTCCAGGCCGAACGCCTGGCCCATCCACGGCGGGATCGAACTGCCCACCGCCGACCAGATGTTGACGCTCAGTTCGAGGTCGGCGAACCGGTCCCCGGCCGCGTCGCGGACGATCGCCACCTTCTCGGCGAGCGCGTCCTCACCCGCGTCACCGGCCGTGCCGAACGCGATGATGTCCGCCTCGCGGGCCGCGACGCCGAGCAGGGACCGGCCGGCGGCCGCGACCATCACCGGCGGCTGCGGCTGCTGCTCGGGCCGCAGGAAACCGCCGCCGAACGGCTGGTTGGCCTGGTTCGTCGCGTTCGCGAAGATGCGCCGCACGCCGGTGATGGCGTCCGCGACCTGGTCGACCCGCTGCCGGGCACTCCCCCACGGCATGCCGAACAGCTCCGCCTCGCGCGCCGCGTCCGGGCGGCCGGCGCCCAGGCCGAGTTCGAAGCGGCCGCCGGACGCCCGGTCCAGGCTGGCCGCGTCCCATGCGATGCCGCCCGTGGTGCGCAGCGGGACCGCCAGGACGAACGTGCCCAACCGCAGCGTCGTCGTCACCGCGGCCGCCGCCCCCAGCGCCACGAACGGCGCCGCGACACCGACCGCGTCCGGCGACAGCAGGACGTCATAGCCGGCGTCCTCCGCCCACTTGGCCTGCGCGGTCCACTGGTCCAGGTCCTGGGACAGCCCGGCCACCATGCCGAACCGGAACTTCCGGTCACTCATCACGTTCTCTCCTTCGCCGACACGACCCCGGTCGGTTCGATCATCCGACCGTTCGACCCGGAGGGCATCCCCCGGAAAGCGGTACGTCGGTACGCGTCGCGACGTAGCCGCCGCGGCCGGTGTGCGTAATACCGCACCCGATGTGCCCACCGGGCGCACTGTTCCGTAGCCTGGCCCGACCACCGCCGATGCGGCCTTGTCGGGGGGCCGAACCGGGAACTGGCGGTACGCACGAAGGAGCATGCGCGACGTGGCGTCGCATAGACTCAGGCGCACCATGCGTGGGGCACTCGCGGCCAGCGCGGTCATCGCGGCGGTCGGCCTGGCCCCGGCACCGGCGACAGCGGCCCCTCCGACGAACAACTCGTCGGGCAGTGGCGATCCGATGCAGCAGTACCAGCAGCTGTCCAAGCAGGCCGACCAGCTGAACGAGCAGATCAACAACGCCCAGGCCGATCTGAACAAGAAGAACGCCGAGGTGGCGAAGGCCAACGGCGACATCGCCAAGGCCAAGTCGGCCGGTGCGGCGGCCCAGAAACTTGAGGACCAGTTCCGCGGCCAGGTGGACCAGTTGACCGCCGCGTCCTTCGAAGGCGCCCGGATGTCGCAGCTGTCCGCACTGCTCACCGGCACGTCCGCCAAGGACTTCCTGAGCAAGGCCGAGGACCTGCAGGACCTCGCGGCCGACAACTACGCGGTGCTGAGCAACTTCCAGAAGGCCGTGAACGCCGCCCAGGCCGCCCAGTCACGGGCCGAGCAGGACCGGCAGACCGCGCAGCGGGCGGCGAGCGCCGCCAAGGATCTGCTCAACCAGCTGAACACGAAGAAAGCCCAGCTGAACACGCAGATCCAGAAGGTCGACCGGGCGCTGCACAGCCTCAGCGCGCAGCAGCAGCACGCGCTGAACACCGACATCGGCCCGCAGGGCTCGTTCATCGCGCCCGCGGGCGTGGCCGGCCGGGCCATGGAGATCGCGCTCGGCGAGCGCGGCGTGCCCTACAAGTACGGCGGCGCGACTCCCGCCGGTTTCGACTGCTCCGGCCTGGTCATGTGGGCCTACGCGCAGGCCGGCATGGGCGGCCTGCCGCACTCGGCGGCCGGGCAGCAGGACATGGGCGTCGCCGTGTCACGGGCCGACCTGCGGCCCGGTGACCTGGTGTTCTTCGGCAGCCCCGCCTACCACGTGGGCATTTACGTCGGCAACGGCGAGATGGTCAACGCGCCGCAGTCCGGCGAGGTGGTCCGGGTGGAGCCGCTGTTCAGCGGTTTCAGCGGCGGCCGCCGCCTGGGCAACTGAACCCCCTGACGAACGCGAACCGCCCCTCACCGGACGTGCCGGTGAGGGGCGGTTCGCGTTGCGGCCCGTGTTTCCGTTCGGCCGGTTCGGCTCAGTGGAACGAGTCGCCACACGCGCAGGAGCCCTGCGCGTTCGGGTTGTCGATGGTGAAGCCCTGCTTCTCGATGGTGTCCACGAAGTCGATGACGGCACCGTTCAGGTACGGCGCGCTCATCCGGTCGACGGCCACCTTCAGCCCGTTGAAGTCGCGGAGCAGGTCACCGTCGAGCGTGCGCTCGTCGAAGAACAACTGGTAGCGCAGGCCGGAGCAGCCGCCGGGCTGGACGGCGATGCGCAGGTGCATGTCGTCCCGGCCTTCCTGGTCGAGCAGGGCCTTCGCCTTGGCTGCGGCCTCATCGCTCAGCGTGACGCCGTGCGTCTGCTCGCCCGTCGTGGCGGTCGTGGTCTCGGCAGTCATGACTCTCCCTCGGTCGTGGGGCCCGTGTGTCAGCCGTCCTCGTCAACGTGCAACACGGCCGACACTCGGGTTTGTTCCCACTTCCATGGTGGCACATGCGTGGGCACGTGTCGGCGACCCGGCCCCTGCCCTACCCTGGTGAGGTGAAGTTTCCGCGCCTGCGCGCCGCTGACAGCCCCGCCGACGAGGCCGTGGTGGAGGATGCGGTTGCCACCCAGGAGTCGTTGAACCCCGCCTTCACCGCGCCCAAGGGCCGGCCGACGCCGAAACGGCGGGACGCCGAGGGGCGGCCGCGTGGGCCGGTCGCGCCGCCGCCGAAGACGCAGCGCGAGGCGATGCGCCGGCAGCGCGGGAACAAGCAGCAGCGCAAGAGCGACGCCGCCGAGCGCCGCGCGCGGATGGCGGCCGGTGACGAGCGTTACCTGCTGCCCAGGGACAAGGGCCCGGTGCGGGCGTTCGTACGCGACGTCGTCGACTCGCGCCGGCACCTGATCGGCCTGTTCATGCCGCTGGCGGTGCTGGTCCTGGTCGCGATGATCTCGCCGGTGCCGGCGATCCAGGTGTACGCGGCACCGGCCACGCTGATCGTGCTGGTGATCATGGTCCTGGAAGGTGTGCTGCTGAGCCGGCACGTGATCAAGCGGGTGCGGGAGAAGTTCCCGGAGGCCCCGGACCGCGCGCTGTCGCTGGGCTGGTACTCGTTCGTGCGGGCCAGCCAGGTGCGCAAGCTGCGGGTGCCCAAGCCGCGCACCAAGCCCGGCGACGTGGTGAACTGAACACTCATTAGCGGCGCGAAGTATCGGCGTTTAGGCTGCGGCCATGGAGTTCCGTCGTCTCGGCCGCAGCGGCCTATCGGTCAGTGAGATCTCGTACGGCAACTGGATCACCCACGGTTCCCAGGTCGAGGAGGAACAGGCGCGCGCCTGTGTCCGAGCCGCCCTGGATGCCGGAATCACGACTTTCGACACAGCTGACGTGTACGCCGGCACCCGCGCCGAGTCGGTGCTCGGCCGGGCGCTCAACGGTGAGCGGCGGGAGAGCCTGGAGATCTGCACGAAGGTCTTCTGGCCGACCGGCACCGGCCCGAACGACAAGGGCCTGGGCCGCAAGCACATCATCGAGTCCGCGCACGCGTCGCTGCGGCGGCTGCAGACCGACTACGTCGACCTCTACCAGGCGCACCGGTTCGACCGGACGACGCCGCTGGAGGAGACGATGCTGGCGTTCGCCGACCTGGTGCGCGCCGGCAAGGTGCTCTACGTGGGCGTGTCGGAGTGGACGGCCGAGCAGATCACCCGCGGTGCCGCCCTGGCCCGTGAGCTGCACGTACCGCTGGTGTCCAACCAGCCGCAGTACTCGATGCTGTGGCGGGTCATCGAGTCGCAGGTCGTGCCGGCCAGCGAACGGGAGGGCCTGAGCCAGATCGTGTTCTCGCCGATCGCGCAGGGCGTGCTGACCGGCAAGTACCAGCCGGGCGAGCAGCCGCCCGCAGGCTCGCGGGCCACCGACGACAAGGGCGGTGCGAACTTCATCTCCCGCTGGATGCGCGACGACGTGCTGACCAGGGTGCAGGCGCTGCGTCCGATCGCCGACGACCTTGGCCTGTCCATGGCACAGCTGGCCGTGGCGTGGGTGCTGCAGAACCCGAACGTGGCCTCCGCGATCATCGGCGCGTCCCGCCCGGAACAGGTCGGCGAGAACGTCAAGGCGGCAGGTGTGCGGCTGTCCGAGGACGTGTTGGCGGCGATCGACAAGACGCTGGGCGACGTGGTCACGACCGACCCGCGGCAGACCCAGACCCCGTGATCAGGTATTCGACGGAGCCGGCCGGGTTGACCGAGAGCGACCTGGCCGGCTTCTTCGTGGGCTGGCCGCGGCCGCCCGCCGACCGTGTCGCCGTGCTGCGGGGCGCCGACCACGTGGTGCTGGCGTACGACGGCGACCGGCTGGTCGGGTTCGTCACGGCCCTGTCCGACGGGGTGCTCATGGCGTACCTGCCGCTGCTGGAGGTACTGCCGGAGTACCAGCGGTCGGGGGTCGGCACGGAGCTGGTCAACCGGGTGCTGGCCGAGATCGGCGACGTCTACGGCGTCGACGTCTGCTGCGACGACGACGTGGTGCCCTACTACGAGCGGTTCGGCTTCCAGCGGGTCAACGGGATGGTGCTGCGGCGGCGTTGAGGGCGCTCAGCCGGCCGGGTGCAGGCTCATCGGCCCGTACACCTCGGCCTCGCCGCGCAGCAGCGTGACCTGGCCGACGCCCTGGTCGAGCAGGTCCTGCCACTGCCGGCCCAGCCAGTCCTCGGCGTCAGCCTGGTCGGTGAACGTACGGTCGGGACCTGCGACGTCGTGACCGTCGTCGTCGGCGTAGCGCCACCGGAAGTCCACGATGTCCTCCTGCCAGCCACGAGAATCCGGTTTCCTGTATCCAACGTTCCCGCCGGTCGATCAGGAGGCTGTTGTGACGCACCGCACGCTCGTGCTCGGTGGGGCCAGGTCGGGCAAGTCCGAGCACGCCGAAGGGCTGGTGCCCACGGATCGCCCGGTCACCTACGTCGCCACGGCACGCCGCGACCCCGGTGATCCGGAGTGGACACAGCGGATCGACGCGCACGTCCGGCGGCGCCCGTCCGCATGGCGGACCGTCGAGCCGGGTCCGGGTGAGCTGGCCGGCGTGCTCGCGGCCGCCGGGCCGGACGACCCGCCGCTGCTCGTGGACGACCTGGCGACCTGGTTGACCGGCGTGCTGGACGACGTGGGCGCGTGGCACGGCGAGGGGACGGCGGGGCGGCACGCGGACGACCTCGTCACGGCCGTGGCCAGCTGCCGGGCACGCCTGGTCCTGGTGTCGGCGGAGGTCGGGCTCGGTGTGGTACCGGAAAGCCGATCTGGCAGGCTTTTCCGGGACGAACTCGGCTCGCTGAACGCGCGGCTGGGTGCGGTGTGCGACGAGGCGGTGCTGCTCGTCGCCGGCATACCTGTGTCACTCAAGAGGCCGGAGGTAGGTCCATGACCACCAGCGAGGGCGCCGGGCTGTTCCCCGACGTGCAGGCGCCGGACGAGCAGGTGCACCGCCAGGCCGTGGCCCGGCAGGCGCAGCTGACCAAGCCGGCCGGCTCGCTCGGACGCCTTGAGGAACTCGGCGTGTGGATCGCGGCCTGCCAGGGCGTGTGCCCGCCGCGGCCGTTCGCCCGGCCGCGGGTCGTGGTGTTCGCTGGTGACCACGGCATCGCGGCGCACGGCGTGTCCGCGTACCCGAGCGAGGTCACCGGCCAGATGGTGGCGAACTTCCTGACCGGCGGCGCGGCCGTGAACGTGCTGGCCGCCGCTGCCGGCGCGAGCGTCCGGGTCGTCGACATGGCCGTCAACGGCGAGACGCAGGGCGCCGTCGCCCAGTTCAAGGTGCGCCGCGGTTCGGGGTCGATCGACCGCGAGGACGCCCTCACCCAGGCCGAGGCCGAGCAGGCCGTCGACGCCGGCCGCCGGATCGCCGACGAGGAGATCGACCGCGGCGCCGACCTGCTGGTCGCCGGTGACATGGGCATCGGCAACACGACGCCGGCGGCCGTGCTGATCGCCGCGCTCACCGGTGCCGAACCGGTCGCCGTGGTCGGCAGGGGCACCGGCATCGACGACAACGGCTGGATGCGCAAGGCGGCCGCGATCCGGGACGCTCTGCGCCGCGCCCGGAAGGTGTCCGGCGACCCGGTGGCGCTGCTGCGCACGTCCGGTGGCGCCGACCTGGCCGCGATGGCCGGTTTCCTGGCGCAGGCCGCCGTGCGGCGCACGCCGGTGGTGCTGGACGGCACGGTCGTCGGCGCGGCGGCGGCCGTCGCGGACCAGCTGGCACCGGGCGCGCGGCACTGGTGGGTGGCCGGGCACCGCTCGGTCGAGCCGGCGCACACGCTGGTGCTGGACCACCTGGACCTGCGGCCGCTGCTGGACCTGGACATGCGGCTGGGTGAGGGTTCCGGTGCCGTGGCGGCGCTGCCGCTGGTGCTGATGGCCGCGAAGGTGCTCACCGAGATGGCGACGTTCGACGACGCGGGCGTGTCCGGTCCGGCCGGCGCTCCGTCGTCGTCGGAGGTCACCGCTGGCTAGCGCCGGGCTGCGGTTGGCCTTCTCCTGGCTGACCGTGCTGCCCGTGCCGGCGCCCGCCGTCGACCGGCGGGTCGCGGGCGCCGCGATCACGGCGTCACCGGTGGTCGGCGTGGTCCTCGGGTTCGGTGCGCTGGGCGTGCTGCGCGGCCTGGCCGCACTGGGCTGTCCGGCATTGCTGGCCGGGCTGCTGGTGGTCGGGCTGCTGGCGCTGGTGACGCGCGGGATGCACGTGGACGGCCTGGCCGACACGGCAGACGGCCTGGGCTGCTACGGGCCGCCGGAGCGGGCGCTGGCCGTGATGAAGGACGGCGGAGCGGGACCGTTCGCCGTGGTCACGCTGATCGTGGTGCTGGGCGTGCAGGCGATCGGGCTGGCCGACGCCCCGATGTGGGCGGTCCCGTTGGCGATCACCGTGGGCCGGGCGGCGTTTCCGCTGTGCTGCCGGCGTGGCGTGCCGGCCGCCCGACCGTCCGGTCTGGGCACGCTGGTGGCGGAGTCGCAGCCGTTGTGGGTGCCGGTGGCGTGGTGGGTCGTGCTGGCCGGGGCCGCCGTGTTCGCGGTGCCGGGCCGGTGGTGGCAGGGCCCGGCCGCCGTGGTGGCGGCCGGGGCGGTGGTCACCGGGTTGTCGGTGCACACCCGCCGCAGGTTCGGCGGGGTCACCGGGGACGTGCTGGGCGCGGCCGCCGAGGTGGCGGTGGCCACGGTCCTGTTCGCCTGTTCGTTCAGTTGAGCTTGGTCATCCAGCCGTGCGGGTCGGCCTCGGTGCCGTGCTGGATCGCGGTCAGGTGCTCGCGCAGCCGCATCGTCACCGGGCCGGGCGCACCGCCGGCGATGGTGAACTCGCCGTCCGCCGACTTCGCCGAACCGACCGGCGTGATCACGGCGGCCGTGCCGCACGCGAACGCCTCGGTCAGCTCACCGGTGGCCGCCTTCTTCTCCCACTCCTCGGTGGAGATCCGGCGTTCCTCCACGGTGTAGCCGAGGTGTTCGGCCAGTTCGATCAGCGACGACCGGGTCACGCCGGGCAGCAGCGAACCGGACAGCTCCGGGGTCACCAGGCGCGCCTCCGAACCGGAGCCGAAGACGAAGAACAGGTTCATGCCGCCCATCTCCTCGACCCAGCGGCGTTCCACGGCGTCCAGCCACACCACCTGGTCGCACCCCTGCTCCACGGCCTGGGCCTGCGCCACGAACGCGGCGGCGTAGTTGCCACCGGTCTTCGCGAAGCCGGTGCCGCCCGGTGCGGCGCGCACGTACTCCGTGCACAGCCACACCTTGACCGGCTTCACGCCACCGGTGAAGTAAGGCCCGGCCGGCGAGGCGATCAGGATGAACTTGTACTGGGGCGACGGCGCGTTCACGCCGAGCCCGACACCCGTGGCGATCATGAAGGGCCGCAGGTAGAGCGACTCGTCCGCCTGGCTGGGCACCCACCGCTCGTCGACGGCGATCAACTGGCGCAGCGATTCGACGAACAGCTCGTCCGGCAGTTCCGGCATGGCCATGCGGACGGCCGAGCGACGGAAGCGGGCGGCATTGGCATCGGGTCTGAACGAGGCGACCGTCCCGTCGCTCTGACGGTACGCTTTCAGGCCTTCGAAGATCTCCTGGGAGTAGTGGAGCACCATCGTGGCCGGGTCCAGCTCGAGCGGACGGTAGGGACCGACCGTCGCGTCGTGCCAGCCCTGCTCCGAGTTCCAGTCGATGGTCACCATGTGATCGGTGAAGTACTTCCCGAAACCCGGCGCGGCCAATACCTCCGCGACCCGCTCCGGGGTCGCCGGCGTCGGGTTGAAGGTCCTGGTGAACGGCAGCGCGTGTGTCATATTGGCACCGTATCCCCTGCCGCCACGCAGGGGAAATCACCTTCCCGAGGGTTGGGCGTCCTACTATCGACGCCGTGAACGAACTGATGGAGGAACCGTCCCCGGACGCCTGGGCACCGCAACTGCGCATCGGCGGCTTCTCGGTCCTGCTCCCACTGGTCCTCGGCCTGGCCCTGTTGCTGTTCTGGATCCTGCTCGGCGGCTTCGGCATCGTGCTGGGCCTGATCGCGGACGTGATCGCCCTGGTCAAGTGGCGGCAGCGCTACGGAGCGGTGTTCCCGAAGGACGTCGCGCCGCGCGACCTGTTCATCGTCTTCGTGGCCACGGTGGTCCTGGGGGCACTGGCGTTCCTGGCCGACAACGCCTGACCGGCGCCGTTCAGGCGTGTGAAGTCAGCGCGTGTGGAGTTCGACGAACGGGGGCTTCACGACCTCGCAGGGCAGGGTCCGCCCCCGTACGTCGACCACCACCTCGGCGCCCAATTCGATCCCGGCCGCCGTGTCCAGCAGGGCCAGCGCGATGCCCTGCTTGAGGGTCGGCGAGAACGTGCCCGACGTCGTGACCCCGACCTGGGTGCCGTCGACCAGCACGGGCATGCCGTCGCGCGGGATGCCGCGGCCCTTGGCCAGCAGGCCGCGCAGCCGGCGTCTCGGACCTGCCGCCCGTTCGGCGACCAGCGCGTCCCGCCCCCAGAACGTGTCCTTCTTCCAGCCGACCGCGAAGCCGACACCGGCCTGCACCGGGGTGATCTCGGTGGACAGCTCGTGGCCGTGCAGCGGGTAGCCCATCTCGGTGCGCAGCGTGTCCCGCGCGCCCAGCCCGGCGGGCTTCCCGCCGAGCGGGCCCGCCGCGGCCAGCAGCGCGTCCCACAGCACGGGGGCGTCCGCCCAGCGGGGCAGCAGTTCGTAGCCGTGCTCCCCGGTGTACCCGGTCCGGCACACGCGCACCGGCAGGCCGCGCCAGGACGTGTCCGCGAACGCCAGATAGTCCATTCCGGACGGCAGGCCGACCGCGTCCAGCACGTCGGCCGAGCGCGGGCCCTGCACGGCCAGCACCGCGAAGTCCGTGTGCTCGTCGGTGACCGTGACACCCGCGGGCGCCGCGTCGGCCAGCAGGCGCGCGACTTCCGCGTTGTTGGCGGCGTTGGGCACCAGGAAAACCGAGTCGGGGCCGACGAAGTAGACCAGCAGGTCGTCCACGACGCCGCCGGAGTCCGTGCAGCACAACGTGTACTGCGCCTGTCCCGGCTTGATCCGGCCGATGTCGTTGGACAGGCACGTGTTCACGAACGCGGCGGCGCCCGGGCCGGTGACCGCCGTCTTGCCCAGATGGGACACGTCGAACAGCGCGACCGTGGTGCGCGCCGCCGTGTGTTCGGCGACGACCCCGCCGTCCGCGTAGTTCAGCGGCATGTCCCAACCGCTGAACGGGCCGAACTTGGCCCCCAGGGCTACGTGCGCGTCGTGCAGCGGTGAGTAGGCAGTCACGGCGCTCAAACTACCTGCGGGCCTTCACCAGCGGACCCGCGGCCGCCGCGAGCACGGCCACGACCAGCGCGATCGCCAGGTCGACGCCGGGCATGCTCATCGCGACCAGCACGGCGAGACCCAGCCCGAAGCAGGCCGTCCGCGTCGGCCAGGACCGTTGCTCCCCGCTGAGCAGCCTGCCGGCCGCGTTGCTGAACGCGTAGTAGAACATCGCGCACGTGGCGGCCAGTTCGATCATGTCGGCCGGACCGGCGAACAGCACGCCGAGCACCGCTCCCCCGCCGATCAGCACCCGGGTGAGCACGCCGAACGCGGGCAGGTCGCCCTTGTCGGCCATGGCGTCGGCGGTGCGGCTGCCGCCGCCGACCACGAGCAGCAGGCCGACGGCCGTCGCGACCAGCGCGGCGATCGTCACCAGCGGGTCCAACAGGGACGCGTCCGCGGCGTCCAGCGCGTCCCGCAGCGGCACCGTGGACAGCGCCAGCCGGGTCGGCCCCAACTGCCGCAGCACGGCGTAACCGACCAGCAGGTAGGTGCCGAGGGCGACGCCGAGCAGGACCGGGATGACGACCCGTGGCCGCCGTAGGCGCGGCTGCTCCGGCCCGGGCGCGGCGATCTGCTCGAAGCCGAGGAACGCGAAGAACAGCACACCGGCCGCGGGCAGCAGGTTCGCCGGGTCGTCCAGCCCCGGCGTGCCCGGCGGCGGTGTCACACCGGTCGGCGGCGGTGGCGCGATCGCCAGACACGCCGCCACCACCAGGGCCAGCACGACCAGCACGAACACGGTCAGCGCCCGGCCGACCGTGCGGGACGGACGTACACCCAACACGTCGGCGGCGACGGCGACGACCAGCACCCCGACGGCCGGCAGCGCGGGCCGTTCCGGGCTGACGTACTCGCCGAAGCAGCCGGCGAGCGCGGCGGCGGCCGCGGCCCTGCTGGTCAGGTACAGGCCGCCTGCCGTGCGTCCCGGCCAGCGGCCCAGCTGTTCCCGTGTGTAGCGGTAGCCACCTCCCGATCCGGGGAAGGCGCTCGCCTGGTCATCCGTCGTGCAACAGGTGAGCGCGGCGAGGGCCGCGGCGATCACCATGCCGAGAAGTAACCATCTGCCTGCCAATGCCGATGCGGGAGCGAGACCGGCGAACAGGCCGGCACCGATCATGGCGCCCAGCCCGGCGACCACCGCGTCCGCACTACCGAGCCGGTTCCGCAAGGTCCGGGTCACGGAGGTATACGGTGCCAGACCATTCGGCGTAGCCGGTAGCAACCTACCGGGGGAAAGTCGTTAGCATGGGTCACAATTTGCCCGACCCACATCACCATCAACAAGACTTGTGCGGCGCAATCCGCCGCGGTCCGTTGCAGTCCACGAGGAGAACCGTGACCACACCGAAGCTCAGCCTGACCGACGAGGTGACCACCCTGGCCGCCGACACACTCGTGATCGGCACAGTCCAGGGACCGGACGGACCGGTTCTCGCACCGGGCGCCGACGCGGTCGACGCGGCGTTCGACGGGCAGCTGCTCGACCTGCTGGTCACGCTCGGCGCCGCCGGCAAGGCGGACGAGATCGTCAAACTTCCGACGCTGGGCAAACTGGCCGCGAAGGTGGTGCTGGCGGTCGGCCTGGGCAAGGCCGGAGCGGACGGGACGGTGTCGGCCGAGCAGGTGCGCCGCGGCTCCGGTGCCGCCGCCCGCGCGCTGGCCGGTGTGAAGCGTGCCGTGACGGTGCTGTCCACCATCGACCTGGCGGCGGCCATCGAGGGCACGGTGCTGGGCGCCTACCAGTTCTCGACGTACAAGACGTCCAACGGTGACGCGCCGGTGAAGCGCGTCGACCTCGCCAGCCCGGCGGAGGGTGCCGGCAAGCAGCACCGCGCCACCCTGAAGGCGGCCACGGCGATCGCGGAGGCGGTCACGTTCACCCGCGACCTGATCAACACCCCGCCGAACGACCTGTACCCGGCGACGTTCGCACAGCGCGCGGTCGACGCGGCCACGGAGGCCGGCGTCGAGGTCGAGGTGCTCGACGAGAAAGCCCTGCGCAAGGAGGGTTACGGCGGCGTACTCGGCGTGGGCGGCGGCTCGGCCCGCCCGCCGCGCGTGGTCCGGCTGCGCTACCGCGGCCCCAAGCCGAAGGCGAAGGTCGCCCTGGTCGGCAAGGGAATCACGTTCGACACCGGCGGCATCTCGCTGAAGCCCCCGGCCAACATGGACCACATGACGTCGGACATGTCCGGCGCGGCGGCGGTGATCGCGACGGTCATCCTGGCCGCGAAGCTGCGCTACCCACTGGAGGTCATCGCGACCGTCCCCATGGCGGAGAACATGCCGTCCGGCTCCGCGTACCGCCCCGGTGACGTGCTGACGATGTTCGGCGGCAAGACGGTCGAGGTGCTGAACACGGACGCCGAAGGCAGGCTGATCCTCGCCGACGCGATCGTCCGCGCCTGCCAGGACGACCCGAACTACCTGATCGAGACGTCCACCCTGACCGGCGCGCAGGTAGTGGCACTGGGCACCCGCACGGCCGGCATCATGGGCTCCGACGAGTTCCGTGACCGGGTCGCCGGCATCGCCCAGGCAGTCGGCGAAGGCGGCTGGGCCATGCCACTCCCCGACGAACTGCGCGCCGAACTGGACTCGAAACTCGCCGACATCGCGAACGTCTCCGGCCAACGCTGGGGCGGCATGCTGGTGGCGGGCGTGTTCCTGCGCGACTTCGTCGCCGACGGAGTCCAGTGGGCCCACGTGGACGTGGCGGGCCCGGCGTACAACACGGGCGGCGCGTACGGCTACACGGCCAAGGGTGGCACGGGCGTCCCGGTCCGCACGATGGCAGCGGTCCTGGCAGACATCGCCGAAGAAGGCTGACGCGCAACACCTCGGCGGACACCACCTGACCGCCAATCTGGCCGACTCCTCTGGCCGACCACCCGAAGCGGCCGGGCCGACCACCGGGATTGGCTTGGCCGAGCCGCAGGCATCGGCCCGGCCGAGCCGCCGGAATTTGCCTGACCGACCACAGGAACCGGCCTGGCCCAACCGCACGGATTCACCTGGCCGAACCGCAGCGATCGGCCTGGCCGAGCAGCCGAGATGCACCTGGCCGAACCGCAGGGATCGGCGGCTCGGCCAGGTGGCGGCCTCCCGCGCGGGTCACCACCATTGCCGCCCACGCCGGTTCACTACTACTGCTGCCCGCGCCGGTTCACCACCACTGCTGGTTGTGGCCCGGTAATCGACGCCCCCAGAACACGCCCCGCCCGCCCTGGGGGGCACTGCCCTTGGCCAGCCTATCGCCGCAGGTCACGGCGGCGGAATCGAAAATCGGCCGTCTGTGGATAACTCGGGCTCATGTGGACAGTTGGGTTCGATGGCCGGGGCATCGATCGGCCACCGGACCGCCTCCGACGCGACCTGTCGCTGCTGCACGCCGTTACGAGTCGTCACGAACGGGCGCTCGGCGTGCCGACGTGGGATGTCAAGCCAGGCCTTCTCGCATCGGCCGACGCCGGCCGTCGAACCGGGCGATCCGCGGCGGCAACTACCGCCGCCAAGCAGACCATATCGCTACTGCCGACTGCCTCGCCGCCACGACTTCCGACGCTGACCAACTCGACGCCGACCAACCCGACGCCGACCAACCCGACGCCGACCAACACAGCGTCGGCCAACACAGCGTCGGCCAGTGATAAGACGAAGGCACGCGCCGACGTCGGCTTGCCATCCGGTCGGCTCTGCCATCGAGTCGGCTATGCCATCCGGTCGGCGCGCCGCCGCAGCGCCTTCTGGCGGGCCGTATAGTCGCGCATGCGCTGCGGGTAACCGACGAGCTTCACGTCGTACACCGGGATGCCCAGGCGCCGCCCCAGGTCGCGCGCTCCGGCCTCGGTGATCCTTCTCCGGGTCCATTCGCCGTCGTGTGCGACCAACACCACAGTCGTGTCCGTCACTGTCGTTGG
>DASZXM010000348.1:0-3972 GCA_035546415.1 Pseudonocardiaceae bacterium | reverse complement strand
GTCGGCGAGGATGAGGCCGTAGCCGATGTCCAGGTCACCGTCGGTGGCGCCGTCCGGGGTGCCGGAGTCGGCGTACTCGCAGGTCCTGCCGTCCAGTTGCCACTGCATCAGGCCGTACTGGTCCTCGTGGTCCTCGACCAGTTGCCACAGACCGTTGAACTCGGTCTGGGCGTTGGTGTCGTAGCCTGCCATGAGCGGCACGATGTTCATGCCGTAGCCCTGTGCTTCGGACACGGTGCCGTTGTTCGGGGCGTCGTCGTCGCCCCTGGTGGAGACGTAGTACTCGTTCGACGCGCAGCCGTGCACCAGGTACGTCGACTTCCACGAGTCGTACTGCTTCTCCACGGCCGCGTCCCTGGTCGACGGGGACGCGGAGGGCATTACGCCGACCTGGTAGGTCACGTGGGTCGGGAACGGATGGTTCGGGGTCGTCGCCGCACTCGCCGTGCCACCGACCGAGGCCGCGATGCCCACCGCGACAACGCTCGCGGTGGCGGCGGCGAGGCCCACCGCCACCATTCTCCTGGGCAGTGCCATGCGACCCTCCGCGTCGATAGGAAAGGCTCCTTACTAACTGGCTGAAGGGTAAGCAGGCGGCAAGGGTGGGTCAAGAGAGCGTGCGGAGGCAGAAATTGACAGTCTACTGAGGACAGAAGTGCGTCGCGCGGCTCACTTTCGGCGGTGCGCGAGCCGTTCCGCCGCAACGTCGTTCGGCGTGCCGGACTTCCCCTCGTGGCGGTGGTTGGGTCAGCGGAGGGCGCGGCGAACGAAAGCCGCGATCACGTCGCCCAGTTCCGCTCCCGCGTCCTCCTGCAGGAAGTGGCCGGCGCCGGTGATCGTCGGATGCTTGCGGCCGGCGGCTCCGGGGATCGCGGCGCGCAGCACCGGGGCCATCGGGCCCGTGATCGGGTCCTTGTCGCTGAACGCGACGAGGAACGGCAGGTCCAGACCGCGCAGCACCCGCCAGGCCGCTCGGTTCGCTTCGCTGGCCGGGTCGTCGGGGGTCGTGGGGACCAGCGCCGGCATGGCGCGCGGGCCCGCCATGTACGTGCCGTCCGGGAACGGTGCGTCGTACGCGGCCAGCACGTCCTTGCGCAGCCGCGTACGGCAGCCACCCTGCACGAACCGGGCGATGTCCAGCGTCTCCGCCTTCTCCACCGCCTTGCGGAACTTCCACCACGCGTCCGGCATCGTCACGTCGCCGGTGGGCAGGCCCGTGTTCGCCGCGACCACGGCGCTGAACCGGTCCGGGTGCTCGGCCAGCAGTCGCAGACCGAGCAGGCCGCCCCAGTCCTGGCCGACGAGCGTCACGCCGCGCAGGTCCAACGCGTCGAACGCGAGCGCGCGAAGCCACTCGACGTGCCTGGCGTAACTGTGGTCGGTCACCTCGGCCGGCTTGTCGGAACGGCCGAACCCGACCAGGTCCGGAGCGACGACGCGCATTCCCGCGTTCGTCAGCACCGGGATCACCTTCCGGTACAGGAACGACCAGCTCGGTTCGCCGTGCAGCAGCAACGCCACCGGGCCGTCGTCGGGACCGGCCTGGACGTACGCCATCCGCAGCGTGCCGCCGTCCGGGTCGGGAACGTCCGCGTACCCCGGCTGGTAGCCGAAGTCGGGAAGGTCGGCGAACCGGTCCTCGGGCGTCCTCAGCAGGCGCATGGAGCACACCCTAGCCGGTCACTCTCCGTCGACATCGACGGTTGAGGTCGGCCAGCCGCTGTACCATCCACAGTGGACTAAAGGCCGAACCGCTGCCGGTGCGTCTCCGGCACCAGGTCGGCGTAGTCGGGGTGTTTGCGCAGCCAGGCGCGGGTGAACGGGCAGTACGGCAACACCTTCCGGCCCTTGGCCCGCGCGTCGTCCATCACCGCCTGGACCAGCTGGCCGCCCAGTCCGCGCCCGCCGAACTCGTCGCCGATCTCGGTGTGCAGGATGGCGACCTCGTCGTGGTACAGGTGGTACTCGGCGAGCCCGACCAGCGTGTCGCCGTCGCGCATCTCGAACCGGTTCCGTTCGGGCACGTCCGTGACCGTAACCGTCATGCGTCCAACTCCTCGATCGTCGCGATCGACGGTGACTCCGTCCGCCGCAGGTCACGGGCGACCGCTTCCGTGTCACCGAGCACGCGCAGCGCGTTGTCCCAGGTCAGCTTCGCGATGTCGGCGTCGCTCCAGCCCCGGCCGAGGAGTTCGGCGATCAGGTTCGGGTAGCCCGCCACGTCGTCCAGGCCGCTGGGTGGGAACGCCATGCCGTCGAAGTCGCCGCCGATGCCGATGTGGTCGACGCCCGCCACCTCGCGCATGTGGTCCAGGTGGTCGGCGACCGTCGCGGCCGTGGCGACCGGTCGCGGGTGGGCCGCCTCGTAGGCGCGCTGCACCTCCTTCGCCTCCGGCGTACCGGACAATGGGTCCAGGCCGTGCCGTTCCATGTTCGCGTCGGCCTGCCGGGACCACTCGATCGCCTCGGGCAGCACGAACTTGGGCACGAACGTCACCATGGCGATGCCGCCGTTGCCGGGGACGCGTTCCAGCACGTCGTCGGGGATGTTGCGCGGGTGGTCGCACACCGCACGGGACGACGAGTGGGAGAACATCACCGGCGCCCGGGACACGCGCAGCGCGTCGCGCATCGTGTCCGGCGCGACGTGCGACAGGTCGACCAGCATGCCCAGCCGGTTCATCTCCCGCACGACCTGTTCGCCGAACCGCGTCAGTCCGTTGGCCACCGGCTTGTCGGTCGCCGAGTCCGCCCAGGGCGTGTTGTCGTTGTGCGTCAAGGTCATGTACCGGACACCGAGTTCGTACAGCACCCGCAGGGTGGCCAGCGAGCAGTCGATCGAGTGGCCGCCCTCCGCGCCCATCAGCGAGGCGATCCGGCCGACGTCCCGTGCGGCCCGCACCTCGTCGGCCGTGCGTGCCAGCCGCAGCGCGTCCGGGTACCGGCGGACCAGCGCGTTGACGCAGTCGATCTGTTCCAGCGTCGCGCTCACCGCGTGGTCGCCCTGCAGACTGGAGGGCACGTACACCGACCAGAACTGGGCGCCGACACCCCCCGCGCGCAGCCGCGCCAGGTCGGTGTGCAGGAACTCCGACTGGTCGGCGGCGATGTCACGGCGGTCCAGGTGGTAGCCGACCTGTTCGCGCAGCGCGTAGGGGAGGTCGTTGTGGCCGTCGACGACCGGGTGGTCGGCGAGCAGCGCCCGGGCCCGGCGCAGCAGATCGGCGTCCGCGGTGGTGGTCATCCGGCTCCTTTGTCGTTCCTCGGCGCTGGACGAACGGCGCCGCGCACCACCGTAGTCGGCTCAAACCGGGTGCGCCTGTCCCTAGACTCGGGATCACAGGGTCGAAACGGTGAGGTGGGACATGGTGCACGGCTCGGAACTGGAGCTGCGGGAGTTGGGCGAGGACGACATCGACGACTTCGTCCGGCTGAGCAGACGCAGCTTCGGCTTTCCCACACAGCCGGTACCCCGGCCGGAGCGGTTGTCGGCCGGGTCCACCCGGCACGGCGCGTTTCTCGGCGGCCGGCTCGTCGGCCAGGCGTTCGACCTGCACGACCAGCAGTGGTGGGGCGGTGAGCTTCTGGCGGCGGCGGACCTGGCGGGTGTGGCGACGGCGCCGGAGGTCCGTGGCCGCGGTGTCGCCACGGCCGTGCTGCGCAGGCTGTTGGAGCATGCGCGGGACAGGGGAGCCGTGGTGAGCGCGCTGTTCCCGTCGATCGCCGCCGTGTACCGCAGGTTCGGCTGGGTGTCGGCCGGCAGGATCGACTTCGTCGACCTGCCCACGGCGGCGCTGCCCAGTTGGCCGATCTCCGACGATCTGGAGGTCAGGGAGGGCGGCCCGGCCGACCTGCCGGCAGCCCACGAGCTGTACCAGCGGCTGGCGATGACGCGCAACGGGATGCTGAACAGGACCGCGGAGCGTTTCCGCCGCGACGAACTGCCCGAGCGCGTGGACGGGCTGACGCTCG
>DASZXM010000347.1:0-2999 GCA_035546415.1 Pseudonocardiaceae bacterium | reverse complement strand
AGCAGCGTGACCCAACCCGGACGAACCGCCCGTGTCGGCTCGACGAGCGCGTCGGGAAGATCGCGTTCGACTGCTCCGTCCCCGACGTCGGCAGCGGCGCTCATGATCATCTCCTGATCAGGCTCTGATACCAGCGGTAGGAATCCTTCGGCGTGCGGACCTGGGTCGAGTAGTCCACATGAACCAGACCGAACCGTGGCCGGTACCCCTTCGACCACTCGAAGTTGTCCAACAGGGACCACACGAAGTAGCCGCGCACGTCCACACCGTCGGCCATCGCCTTGGCCAGCGCGGTGAGGTGCTCGGTGAGGAAGTCGACGCGGTGCTGGTCGTGCACCTCGCCGGCGACGATCTCGTCGGTGCCGCTGCACCCGTTCTCGGTGATGTAGACCGGCGGCAGCAGCTCGCCCATGCGCTCGCGCAGCGAGACGAGGAACTCGTGCAGTCCGGACGGGACGATCGGGGTGTCGTTGCTGGTGACCGGGTAGCCCTCGACGGGCAGCAGGTCGAAGGGCAGCGGGTTGCCCTCCGACGGCGCCGCGACGGCCTGCGGCTCGTAGTAGTTGACGCCGTAGAAGTCGATCGGCGCGGCGATCACCGGCAGGTCGTCGGCATACCCGGCGGGCAGGTGCGGGAGCATCTCCTCCGGGTAGGTGCCCAGCAGCACCGGGTCGGCGAACAGCCAGTTGACCAGCGCGCCGAGGGACCGGGCGGCGGCGAGGTCGGCGTCGGACGTGCTGCGCGGCCAGATCGGCGAGTGGTTGTTGGCGGTGCCGATGCTCGTCGCGCCCGCCGCGCGCAGTGCCTGGACGGCCAGGCCGTGCGCCAGGTTCTGGTGGTGGGCGGCGGGGAGCGCGTCGAACAGCAGGGATTTGCCAGGTGCGTATTGCCCGATGGCATACCCGTAGAGGGTTTCCACGACCGGCTCGTTGAGCGGTATCCACATGGCGACCCGGTCGGCGAACCGGTCGCCCAGGATGGCGGTGTAGTCGGCGAACCGCAGCGCGGTCTCCCTGGCCAGCCAGCCGCCCGCGTCCTCAAGGGGCTGCGGCGTGTCCCAGTGGTAGGCCGTGCACACCGGGGCGATGCCGGCGGCGAGCAGCTCGTCGACCAGCCGGTCGTAGAAGCCCAGGCCGGCCGGGTTGGCCCTGCCGGTGCCGTCGGGTTGGATGCGCGGCCACGCCACGGAGAAACGGTAGGCCCGGACGCCCAGTTCGGCCATGAGCGCGACGTCCTCGGGATACCGGTAGTAGTGGTCGCAGGCGATCTCACCGGTGCCGCCGTCCTCGATCGCGCCGGGTGTCGCGCAGAAGGTGTCCCAGACCGATGGCCCGCGGCCACCGGCGGTGACGGCTCCCTCGATCTGGTACGCCGAAGTGGACACGCCCCACAAAAACCCCGTACGGAACGCCGAGGTACGAAGATCAGTCACTGGATCACCCGACCGCCCTGTCGAACGTGAAAGTTCTTCGGATCGTACGTATCAGTTCGTCCACACGGAAGTACTCCACCCGAGATCCAGGCAAGATGGCTGGGAGAGAGCCCAAGAGGGAGACACCGTTGCCCGCCAACACGACCCACCTACGCCGCAGGCCCGTCCAGCAACGCAGCGCCGCCCGCGTCGAGCGCATGCTGGAGGCCTGCGCCAACCTCATCGACGAAGTCGGCTACGACGGCGTGACCACCACGCTGATCGCCGAACGCGCGGGCGTCGCCGTCGGCTCGCTGTACCAGTTCTTCCCCGACAAGCGTGCCGTGGTGCAGGCCCTCACCACCCGCAACCTCGACCGGTTCATGGACCTGATCGGCCAGCGGCTCGCACCCGCCGTGCTGGAGCACTGGTGGGACGCCGTCGACCTGGTGTTCGACGCGTACGTCGAGATGTACCGGCAGGTGCCCGGCTTCACCCAGATCCGCTTCGGCGACGTCGTCGACCTGCGCCTGATGGACGACCAGCGGGACAACAACACGGTCATCGCCGACCGGCTGGCCGGCCTGCTGGCCGACCGGTTCACACTGCCGCTGACCGACCTGAAGCTGCCGATCTCGGTGTCGGTGGAGATCGCCGACGGCATCCTCAACCTGGCGTTCCGCCGCAAGCTGTTCCACGAGGACGTGGTGATCGCGGAGGCGAAGAAGGTCGTCCGGGCCTACCTGTCGGGCCACCTGGACTGAGGAGGCGGCGGACAAGCATCCGGGCATTCAACCGAACGAGCGGCCTTCGCCCCGGTAGGTGGGCACGGTGTCGAGGCGCTGTTCGCCCTGGACGACGTGGTACTCGGTGAACCGCTCGGCGAGTTCGCCGGCCTTGGCGTGCCGCAGCCACACACGGTCACCGATGCGCAGCCGCTCGGCGGCGCGGCCGGTGACGGGCGTCTGCACCTCGCCGGCGCCTTCGAAGCCGACCAGTTTCAGGCCCGGCGGCAGGTACGGGGTCGGCAGGCGGTCGGGCGTGCCGGTGCCGGAGGCGACGTAGCCGCCGGCGAACAGGGTGGCCGTGTCCGGACCCGGCCTGCGCACCACCGGCAGCGCGAACAGCAGCGCCGGCTCCGGTGTGAACCTGCGGTACGCGTCGAACAGCGTCGGCCCGACCAGGCCGGACCCGGCGGCGATCTCGGTGACGGACGGGTCGGTGCCGGTGACCTCGATGCTGCCGGTGCCGCCGCCGTTGACGAACTCCAGCGGTTGCAGGTCGGTGATCGCGCGGATCGCCGCCGTGCGCCTGGCGATCAGCTCGGCGGCCGACCGGCGCTGGATCCAGCGCAGCGCGGCGGCGCGGAACGGCCTGCCGGCCGGGTTGTCGCCGAGACCGGCGATCTGGCCCTCGTACCCCATCACGCCGACCAGGGTGTAGCCCGGCCGCGCGATGATCTCCTGGGCGAACGCGCGCGCCTCCTCCGGTGTGCGGACCGGCGAGCGGCGGGTGCCGATGTGCACCCGGGCGCTGTCGGCGACCGGCCGCCAGGACACGTCCAGCTCCAGGCACACCCGGATGTCCG
>DASZXM010000346.1:0-3916 GCA_035546415.1 Pseudonocardiaceae bacterium | reverse complement strand
GACCGTGAACACGTTGCCCCGTTGACCGACCAGGCGGGCCGGCAGCCGCGCCGCCGTGAGCCAGGCAGGGGCCGACCAGCCGAGCACGATCGCGGCCGTGCTGGCGGTGTTCGCGTCCACGCAGGAACCGGCCGCCACGCTCACCGCGCGCAGCGCGGGCTCGGGCACGTCACCGGTGCGTGGGTCGACGATGTGGTGCACGGTCCGGCCGGCGCGGCGCCAGGTGCGGACCGCCGTGCTGGACGTGGCGACACCACCGGAGCGGATGGTGACCGTGGCGTCCGGGCCGGCATCCGGGTCGGCGTCGCGGTGGTCGCCGCCGATACCGATCCGCCACCCGTCCTCCGGGGAGGGTCCGGCAGCGGCCAGGTCGCCGCCGATGTCGACCAGCACACCGCAGCCGAGCGCGTCGGCCACGGCCCGTGCTCCCCGGTCGGCGGCCAGCGCCGTGGCCGTGGCACCGAGGTCGAGCCCCACCGTGCGTGGCACCAGCACGGTCCGCTCGGCCGGGTTCAGCGTCACCCGGAACCAGCCGGGGGCCGGGCGCGGCACCGGCGGCGGCGCCGGGTTGTCCCGTACCACGTCCACGAAATCGGTGTCGTAGCCCAGGTCGGCGACTGCCGTGCCGACGGTCGGGTCGACCAGGCCGCCGGTCAGCCGCCCGGCGCGCAGCGCCACGGCGAGGGCCTCGGCCAGCAGCGGGCTGACCGTCACCGGGGTGCCGGCCCGCTCGTGCAGCCAGGAGATCTCGGAGTCGGCGCGGAACCGGCTGCATGCCCGGTCGACGGCCGCCAGTTCGGCGCGCAGCAGCTCCTCGGCGTCCGCCAGCAGCCCGTGATCGGTCACCGTGAGCGACGCCGTTGTGCCGAGCGCGGTGAACGTCACGCCCGCCGTGGTGTCGACGCTGGTCATGACCCTCCCGATCCGTCGCCCAGCGAGTCCTACCGTATATACGAGCGAGGCGCTGAAAAGTGCCTCCGGGCGCGGGAAATTCACGGATGGTCGCCAACTGTGAACGTATCGTGATCGACCTACGGGCCGGGCGGTTGGTGCGCGATGCCTTCCTCGATGGCGAACCGGGTCAGTTCCGGCCGGCGCCTGCGGCCGGTTTTGTCCCGGATCCGGTCCAAATAGGATCTAACGGTCCGGATGCTGATGGACATGGCCTCCGCTATGTCCGAATCGCGCTCGCCTGCGGCCACCAGGGACAGCACGCGCCGCTCCTGTGCGGACAGTTCGATGCGCGGGCCGGCCTGCCGCTCGCGGGACGAGTTCAGCACGAACGCGGCCAGGATCGGTGACACGTAGCTGTTGCCCGCCGCGATGGCCCGGATGGCGCGCAGGATCTCCGCGCCGTCGGCGTCCTTGGACAGGTAGCCGCGGGCGCCCGCCGCGATCGCCCCGAGCACCTCGGGCTGGCCGGCGTGCGCCGACACGACGAGCACCCGGTGCCCCATGCCGACGATCTCCAGCACGGCCGCCGCGTCCCGCACGCCGTGCAGCTTCAGGTCCAGGACGACGACCCCGCCGGGCGCCTGCCGGCCGGCGGCGAACCGGGCCACCGAGTCGGCGACGACACCCAGTTCGATGTCCGGGGTCTCTTCCAGGATGCGCGCCACGGCGGCCCGGTAGAGCGGGTGGTCCTCGACGACACCCACCAGAATCCGGCCGGCCTGCGCCTGGTGGCCGGTGTCGGCCGTCCGGTCTGCCGCTGTACCGCTCATCGCGCACCACCGCCTGATCGGACGACCTGTCGTGCCGCAACGGGATCGAGGCTCGGTCCGGTCGGCAGCAGCGCGAGCAGCGTGCCGGCGACCTGCCTGGGGGTGACACCGCCGTAGCCGAGGGCGGCGACGGCGTCCGCGTGGGGAACCGGGTACTTCATGCCGGCGTCGGTGATCAGGTACGTGGTAGCCGTGCCGACACCGTCGCCGACGCGCTCGCGGACCAGCGTGCCGGTGCCCGGCGGCACGTACACCTGGTCGGCAACGCGGTCGTCGGTGCGCTGGTCCACCTGCATGACCTGGGCGCCCCGCGGCAACGGCAGGGCACCCGACACGATCACCGCCGCCTGGTCGATGCCGTCACCGACGGCGCACAGCACGGCGTTGCCGCCCGGCGACACGATCGTCGGCAAGGCGTGCGGGTAGTCGGTGGGTGAGGTGGACGCCGGGCCGGCGGAGCGGGAGCGCGGTGCGCCGTCCAGCGCCGCGAACGACATCCGCACCACGGCGGGGCGGCCGTTCGGGTACGCGGGCGCGTTGGCGGCGTCACCGAGCACCAGCCGCGCCTCCGTCTCGCTCACCGGTTGCACGCCGTCGCCGCGCACGACGTAGAACGTGCCGTCGCCGAGCACCTGGCCGACGGTCGTCCGGGTGCCGCCGACCGTGGGGCCGGGCGCGCCCGCGTCGGGCACGTCGACCAGGCCGAGATCCCGGCCGGCGGGCACGGTCGACAACCAACTGTCGGACACCCGCACGGTGGCCAGTCCTTCGTAGCCGAGCGCGGCGACGGCCGCCCGGTCGGTCAGCCGGAACCGGTGCCCGCCGGTGATCAGGAAGTCGGCGCCGCCCGGCGGTGCGACGAGCAGCGCCTGCCCGAGCGCCAGCGGATGGCCGCCCGGTACGGCCGACGCGAGCACGACGGTGGACAGCGGCGCCGCGTTCGCCGGCAGGTCCGGCGGCGTGCGCGAGCAACTGGCGAACACGCTGTCGGTCAACGATCCCGCCGCCGGCAGGGAGTCGGGTGCGCCCGGAATGCCGAGCATGGCGCCACGGGACGCGCCGGAGAGCGTCTTCGACGACACCGTCACCGTCTGGTCGCCGGCACCGCCGGCGAGCAGCCGGGCGGACGCGTAGTTCAGCACCGGGTGCAGCAGGCCGTCCTGACCGAACACGTAACGGGCGCCGGTTTCCTGTTCCAGGATCACCTGGCCGCCCTGCCGCCAATCGGCGGAACCCGACGGGTTCAGCAGTCCGATGACACCGAATGCCGCCGTGATCAGGACGGCACCCGCGACGCCCAGGATGGTGCCCAGGATCAGCCTGCGGCTCGGTGACGTGGGGTGGTTGGCATCAGCGGTGACCAACGCGGAAACCAGGCGCCTGCGCAGGAACTGGTAGGCCTGGATCTGATCGCGTTGTGTCCACACCGTCGCAGCCCCCGAGCTTCGCCGTATTTCCACTCTTCGAGCCGAGTAAACCGACTCGCTGTACGCGGCCAGCCGAGCATACCTATGCTGGCGGTGGTTCACGCTCGCTTCGGGCCACTTTGTTGCTTCGTCGGGCACAGGAGGAACATGAGCACTCCCTCGGCCGCGCAGCTGACGGTTCCCATGCCCGTCCGGACGCCACAGGCCAAGCAGCGCAAGCAATCCGGTGGTCCGCGCGGTCGGATCGGAATGTTCCGACCGGTCGGTATCGGCCAGGTGGCGTTGTGGGAACTGGCAATTGTCGCAGTGGTTGCCACCGGGTATCCGTTCCGTGTCGTGAGCATCGTCGTCGCGGCCATCGCATTCCTCGTCATCGCGCTGACGTCGATCCGCTGGTCAGGACTGTGCGCCTACCAGTGGATCGCCGTTCTGCTGCGGTTCCGGCGGCGGCCCGCCCTGGCCAGGGGCACCGATCCGCTCGGAGTCGTGACGCCGGGTATCCGCTTCCGGCGGCAGATCGACCGCGCCGGCAACCGGGCCGGCCTGGCCGAACTGGGCGACTCACTGGCCGCCGTGGTCCGCCTGTCGCCGGCCGCGAACCCGAACCCGGCCGTGCTGCTGGACGTGCTCGAATCCGCGTTCGACCGCACCGACATCCGGCTCACCGGCGCGCAACTGGTGGTGTGGGCGGTGCCCGGCCCGCCGCGGGTCCGCTACTACGGCGACCGGCGCGACGTCGAACCGATGCGCGTGCACTGGCTCGCC
>DASZXM010000345.1:0-1682 GCA_035546415.1 Pseudonocardiaceae bacterium | reverse complement strand
CACCAACGTGCGGCGCAGGAGGGGGATCTTGAACGCGTTGCCACCGTCGAGCCCGTCCAGCGGGCGTGCGTCGGCGAGCGGTCGACGTCACACCGGTCACGTCGACGATCCGGTCCGGCGCGGCCACACCCAGCTTCAGGTGGTCGACCAGGTTGGTCCCGCCGGCCAGGAACACCGCGTGCGGGTCGCCACTGACGGTCCGGACGGCGGTCTCCGCATCGGACGGCGTCTCGTAGCGAAACGGCTTCACGACCGCTCACCTCCGGCCCGCAGCACGGCGGCGACGATGTTCACGTAGGCGCCGCAGCGGCACAGGTTCCCGCTCATCCGCTCGGCGATCTCGTGCTCGGTCAGGGCCGGGTCGTCACCGATGTCCTCGGTGACGTGGCTGGGCCAGCCCGCGGCGATCTCGTCGAGCACGCCGACGGCCGAACAGACCTGGCCGGGGGTGCAGTAACCGCACTGGAACGCGTCCTGGTCGACGAACTCGCGCTGCACCGGGTGGGGACGACCGTCGGGCGTCAAACCGGCCGCCGTGGTGATCTCGGCGCCGTCACACGCGGCAGCGAGCATCAGGCAGCTGAGCACCCGGCGCCGGTTGTACAAGACGGTGCACGCACCGCACTGGCCGTGGTCGCAGCCCTTCTTGGGACTGAAGTTGCCCAGTCCGTCCCGCAGCAGGTCGAGCAGCGTCGTCCTCGGGTCCACGGCCACCCGGCACCGTGCGCCGTCGACCGACAAGGAGATCTCGGCACTCATGCCGGGCGACTACCCCGAACCTCCACCCGGCAACCGCCCCCGCGGCGCGGGTCGCTCGGCGGGTGGAGCGCCGGCACCGGGTCTACCCTGAGTGGGCGGTCAGTCCGGCGTAGTCGCTCGCCGGCGTGTCGCCCGGCCCCGGCGATGGACCCCTGCCGCCCGCGTGAAACCAGGCACCGTCATGGACGACGACAACGACCGGATCGACGTCGTACGGACCACCACGAACCGGGCGCTGATCCTGCGGGTGACCGGCGACATCGACATGGTCACCGTCGAGGCGGCGAACACCAGCCTGCGGGCCGCGGCCGCCACGCTGCCACCGCCGTGGCTGGTCGTGCTGGACCTGACCGACGTCGGGTTCTTCGGCGCCGCCGGTGTGCGGCTGCTGCGCCAGTGGATCGACGGCTGCGCCGAGCAGGGAATCCGGGTGCACGTGGTCGTCGACCCGGCGAGCGTGGCGTTGCGGGTGTTCAGGATCGTCGGTCTGGACGAGGACGTTCCGACGTTCCCCGATCTGTCACGGGCTCTGGACTCCGGTTAGTCCGGTTGGCCCGGTTCGATTCGGGACGCACCGGCCGCTGTTGGTCCGGATAGGGCAGCAGTGCCATCTCGCGGGCGTTCTTGATCGCGTTGGCCACCCGGCGCTGCTCGCGCGGCGTCAGGCCGGTGATGCGACGCGGCCGCATCTTGCCTCGGTCGGAGAGGAACGCGCGCAGCAGCGCCACGTCCTTCCAGTCCAGCTCGGCCACGTCGACCCGGGCCATGCGCTTGCGCGGCCGCCGGTCCGGGCGGGATCGTCTGTCTACGGGCATCGCGGCGTCCTTCCGGACTGGGATCGTCGCCGACGGACTGCCCCGGCTCTGCCATCCGAAACATCCCCAGGTTCAGGCCTCGCCGTCGCCCTCGGCGACCGCGGCGCC
>DASZXM010000344.1:0-8962 GCA_035546415.1 Pseudonocardiaceae bacterium | reverse complement strand
ACCGGCTGCCCGACGGGCAGGTCGAACGGGACTGCCGTGCGCACGTCGAGCGTGGTGCCGTGCGCGTCGAGGAACCCGGCCGGGCCGATCAGCGGGAACGTCCACAGTGTCCCGTCGCGGTCGCGGCCGGTCAGCACCGCGAACTCGCGCTGCGCCAGGAACCGCGCCGCGCCACCGTCGAGGTGGGCGGGTGCCAGCATGCCGACCAGTCGGGCCGCGTCCTGTGCCACGCCCGCGCGGCGCTGCACGTCCAGTTCACCGCAGTGGAAACCCATGGCGGTCACCTCGTTCCGAAAGCGGTCAGTTGTGCCCTGGCCTCGTCGATGACCCGGTTGAGCGTGCCCAGGTCCTGCGGGCCGTCGTGGCGGTGTTCGTTCACGAAGAACGTCGGTGTCCCGACCACGCCACTCAGGTCGGCCGAGTCGATGTCCTGCGCCACCCGGGCCGCGTAGCGGTGCCGGACCAGGTCGTCGCGGAACCGGTCCACGTCCATGCCCAGCCGCGCCGCGTACCCGACGAGGTCGTCCAGGCCGAGGCGGTCCTGGTGGGACAGCAGGAGGTCGTGCATCTCCCAGAAGGTGCCCTGGGCGTACGCCGCCTCGGCCGCCTCGGCGGCGAGTTGGGCGTTCGGGTGCACGTCGTGCAGGGGCAGGTGCCGCCACACGTAGCGGATGTCGGCGTTGCCGGCCAGCAGTTCACGGGCGGTTGGCGCGACCATCTGGGTCCACGGGCATTCGAAGTCGCCGTACTCGACCACCGTGACCGCCGCGTCGACCGGTCCCCGGACGTGGTCGCGGTCGGCTTCGACCGGCGTGGCCAGGTCGCGCAGCTGCCGGGTGCGGCCCAGCAGGGCGCGCGTCCGGACCGTGTCGGGCAGGAGCGCGGCGACCCGGTAGACGGCCAGGCTCAGCACGGACGCGCCGGCCGCCGACGCCAGCACACCGATCTTGGCCTCCGCCAGCGCTTCGCCGGTGAAGGCGAGGTCGGCGATCAGCAGCGACACGGTGAAACCGACACCGGCGATCGTGCCGCTGCCCAGCACGGCGGCCCAGCCGACCGGCGGCCGCAGGCTGCTGACCTTCGTGATCACCCACGACGTGCCCAGCACCGCGAGCGGCTTGCCCACCACGTACGCCAGGACGATGCCGATCGTGATCGGCGCCGTCACCGCGTGCGCCAGGACGTGCGCGTTGATCGGGATGCCGGCGTTGGCCAGCGCGAACAGCGGCACGATCGCATAGCTGGTGACCCGGTGGAACGCGTGTTGCAGGCGCGCGTTCGCCGACAGCGCACCGCTCAGGCGATGCGACGCCGAGCTGGCCAGTTCCGGCGACGGCTGCTCGCGGAACAACCGGACCAGCGTGGTCGCCTCCTCCAGCGCGTCGCGCCGGGGCACGTACGCCGACGTTGCCAGCCCGACGGCCAGCCCGGCCACCACCGGGTCGACACCGCCGCCGAGCAGCCCGCCCCACACGACCACGGCGAGCACCGTGACGATCGGCCCGCGCCTGCGGACCGGCACGCGCATGGTGACCAGCACTCCGGCATAGGCCACGGCCGCGACGGCGAGTGCCGGCAGGTGGATCCGCCCGCTGTAGGCGACGGCGATCACGACGAGCGCGACGAGGTCGTCGACCACGAAGACGGTGAGCACGAACGTCCGGATGCGGTCCGGCATCCCCTTGCCCACCACCGAGAACACGCCCAGCGCGAGGGCGGTGTCGGTGGACATCGCGGCGCCCCAGCCGTGCGCGCCGGCACCGGTGTGCGCGACGACGAGGTAGATCAGCACCGGCAGGGCCATCCCGACCAGGCCCGCGGTCACCGGCAGCACCAGCCTGCGGTGGTCGCGCAGGTCACCGAGGTCGAACTCACGGCGTGCCTCCAGGCCGACGACCAGGAAGAACAGTGTCATCAGGCCGCTGCCCACCCAGGTCCGCAGGTCCAGGTCGGCGGCCAGCGGACCGATCCGGACCGGGAACGTCCACGTCCAGAACGCCTCGTACCCGGCGGGCGCGGCGTTGGCCCACAGCAGGGCCACGACGACAGCCGCGACGAGCACCCTGGCACTGGCCGACTCGGTCCGCAGGAACGTCCGCAGTGGACCGCTCGTGCTGCCGGCCATCGACATCCGGCCCATGCCGGCCATGGGCATCTCGACTGTCGTCGTCGTCATCGTCAGGCCACCCGCTTCAGGAAGTCCAGCATCAGGGCCGCCACCTCGTCACCCGCGCTCTCCAGCAGGAAGTGGCCGCCGTCCAGCAGGTGGATCTCGGCGTTCGGGACGTCGTCGGCGAACGCACGGGCGCCGTCTGGTCCGAAGATTTCGTCACCCTTGCCCCACACGGCCAGCACCGGCGGCTGGACGCGCCGCAGGTAGTCGTGCAGCGCCGGGTACATCGGCGGGTTGGTGGCGTAGTCGCGGAACAGCGCCAGTTGGATCGCGTCGTTGCCGGGCCGGGACAGCAGCGCGTGGTCGTGTGCCCAGGTTTCCGGGTCGACCAGGGTCTCGTCCGGTACGCCGGTCAGGTACTGCCACCGGGTGGCCTCCAGCGTCAGCGCGAAGCGGATGGCCTGCTCGGTCTCGGGGGTCTGTTCCCGCTGGTAGTCCCACACGGTCTGCCAGAAGGCGGGGACGAAACCGGCGTCGTAGCCGTTGCCGTTCTGGGTGATGATCGCGGTGATCGCGTCCGGGTGGGCGAGCGCGAGGCGCCAGCCGATCGGGGCGCCGTAGTCCTGGACGTAGATCGCGTAGCGCGTGACGCCGAGTTGGGCCAGGAGCCCGGCGGTCAGGTCGGTCAGTGCGTCGAAGGTGTAGTCGAACTCGTCGGCCGACGGCGCGTCGGACAGGCCGAACCCGAGGTGGTCGGGGGCGATCACGTGGTAGCGGTCGGCCAGGGCGGGGATCAGGTTGCGGAACATGAACGAGCTGGTCGGGAAGCCGTGCAGCAGCACGACGACGGGCGCGTCGGCAGGCCCCGCCTCGCGGTAGAAGAGCCGGTGACCCTGGACGGTCGCATAGCGGTGGTGAACCGTGACCATGGCTAACTCCTTTAATTCGTTTTGATGGTTAGTACTGAACCACGCGATGGTGTAACCTGTCAAGCAAGATTGGGAGGTTAGAAATGATGACGACGGCCACACCGGACGAGGGCCTGCTCCTCGACCTGCTGAACACCACACCGGTGATCGAGGGCGTGCCCGGCGACGAACTGGACGACCCGGACGCCGGACAGCGCTGGCTGGCAGCCCACGGCCAGCCCGTCTCGGCGGACGAGTGGCACGCCCTGGTCGACGCGCGCGCGGCACTGCAGAGCGTGGTCCGCGGCACCGGGTCGCCGCAGCTGCTGGCGCCGTTCCTGGCCGGCGTCGGCTACCGGGCCGACCTGGCCGGCGACGGGATCACGTGGCGCCTGGACGTACCCGACGGGCGCGCGGCGGCAGCCCGGGCGGTCCTCGCATGGGACGCACTGCGCGTGTCCAGCCCGGGCCGGCTGCGCCCGTGCGCGAACCCGGAGTGCCAGCTCTTCCTGATCGACCACAGCAAACCGAACACGGCCCGCTGGTGCTCGATGGCCACGTGCGGCAACCGCATGAAGGCCCGCCGCCACTACCAGCGCACCCGCGGCTGACCAACCACGCCAGGCGGGCGGGTCGGCACGAACGGTCCGCACGGCTGCCCGGCCCAGCGCCCACCGGCCCGGGGGCTGACCGGCCTGGGGGCTGGCCGGCCCGAGGGCTCACCAGTTCGGTGGCTGACCGGCTCGGGGGCCACCAGCCCGGTGGCTCACCAGCCCGGTGGCCCTCCTGGCAGCATGGCCTCGGGCCGCGGTCGGGCCTGGGCCGCCGTCGGGGCTCAGCCGCGGTCGGTCACTCGGCGGGTGCCGTCGCCGGTCTGTTCGGTGATGCCGTTGCGGTCCAGGAACTCCAGCAGCGGCACCGCGACTCGCCGGGTGGTGCCCAGTGCCTGTCGGGCCTGGCTCACCGTGAACGGTTGCGGCAGGCCGGCCAGTGCCGCCGCTGCCCGGTTCGGCGCGTCGGGCAGCAGCACGATGCCGTCGGCGATCCGCAGCAGCCTGCCGACCCGCGCCGCCGCCGCCAGTTCGCGTGTGCCCAGGCCGAGCCGGGCCAGTCGGTCGCTGTCCGGCGCGACGAACGGCTCGGCTGCCAGGTCCGCCTCCACCGCCGCGACCGCCTTGTCCACCGGCGCCGGCAGCGGCCGCGCACCGGCCCGCACCTGTCCGTCCACGACCGACAGGCCGGCGGCCGCGGCGAGCCGTTCGGCGACCTGGACGTCCGGCAGGTCCAGTGCCTGCCGGACCGCGTTGAGCGGCATGCCCGCGGCCAGTGGGTGCGTCGACGACCACTCCGTCAGCAGTGCACGCAACCGTCTGCCGGCGTGGGTCCAGGCGTCCGGGTCGACACGCAGCGCGCCAAGCTGGTCGCCCGCCACCGGCAGGCCGGCCCGCCGGAACGCGTCCGGTGCCAGGAAACGCTTGCGGCGCAACAACACCGCCGCCCGCTCGGCGGGGCTCGCGTTCGCCAGGCCGGTCAGTTCGGCGCCTCGCTCGGCGGCCCGCCTGCGCAACTCGGGCGGTTCGACGTCGAGGATGTCCGCGCTGGCGACCACCCGGTGCCGGCCCGGGTCGCGCAGCAGCGCCCGGTCACCGACCCGCAGCGGCAGCGGCCGGGCCAGCCGCAGCCGTGCCGCGTTCGGCCCGAGCGGCCGCACCCGCACCGGCACGGCAGCCGATCCGATGTGCAGCACCAGTTCCCGGGGCAGGTCGTCGTCGCCGCGCAGCACGGCGTCCACCTCAGCGGTCGCCTGCCACGCGCCGGGCGTGAGCAGCGCGTCGCCGCGGGACACGGCCAGCCGGCTGGCCCGCAGGTTCACCGCCACCCTGGCCACCGCACCGACCTCGGTGACGTCCCTGCCCAGCGACTGGAGCCCGCGCACCCGAACCGGCGTGCCGCCCACCACGAGTTCGTCGCCGGTCCGGATGGTGCCGCCGGCCAGCGTGCCCGTGACGACCGTGCCGGCGCCGGACACCGTGAACACCCGGTCGACCCACAGCCGCACATCCGCGTCCCGGTCCGCGTCGCCGAGCCGGTGCGCCAGCCGGGTCAGGGCCGCGCGCAGGTCGGCCATGCCGGCACCGGTCGCCGCGCTCACCGGCACCGCCTCCACCGTGCCCAGGCCGGTACGCCCGATGCGGGCGGTCGCGTCGGCGAGCACCGGTGCCGGGTCGGCGAGGTCCGCCCTGGTCACGGCCAGCACACCGTGCCGCACGCCGAGCGCGTCCAGCGCCGCGAGGTGCTCGGTGGACTGCGGCATCCAGCCGCCGTCGGCGGCCACCACGAACAGCACGGCCGGCACCGGGCCGACACCGGCGAGCATCGTGGGCACGAACCGCTCGTGCCCGGGCACGTCCACGAACGCGACGTCACCGACGCCGGGCAGTTCCGTCCACACGAAGCCCAGGCCGATGGTCAGGCCACGCCGCTGTTCCTCGGCCCACCGGTCCGGTTCCATGCCGGTCAGCACCCGGACCAGCGTGGACTTCCCGTGGTCGACGTGCCCGGCCGTGGCGATCACCCGCATGCCGCCACCAGCACCGCCGCAGCCAGCGTGGATTCGTCCTCCGGCGCGACCGTGCGCAGGTCCAGCAGACAACGACCGTGCTCGGTGCGCCCGACCACCGGTGTCGCGCCGGTGCGCAGCGGGACGGCGAACGCCTCCGGCAGACTCACCGCCGCACTGGGCAACTCCACGCCCGGCGCGCCGCCACCGCCGACGACGGCCGTCGACTCCACCGCGGCCGCGTCGATCCCGGCCGTGGTGAACCGGGCGGCCAGCGCCTCGGCGCGCTCCCGCAGTGCGGCGACGGGGGTGACGAGGGCCGCGCGGACCGGCGGCAGCGGGCCGCGCAGGGTCGCCTCCAGCGCGGCGAGCGTCAGCTTGTCCACCCGCAGCGCCCGCGCCGTCGGGTGCCGGCGCAGGCGGTGCACCAGGTCGGCACTGCCCAGCAGCAGGCCGGCCTGCGGGCCGCCGAGCAGCTTGTCGCCGCTCGCGGTGACCAGCGCGGCGCCGGCCCGCAGCGCGGTCGCCGCGTCCGGCTCGTCGGGCAGCAGCGGGTGCGGGGTGAGCAGGCCGGACCCGATGTCGACGACCACCGGTGGCCCCAGTTCGACCAGGTCGGCGACATCCACCCCGGCCGTGAAACCGGTGACCTGGAAGTTCGACGGATGCACCTTCAGCACGAACGCCGTGTCCGGCCCGATCGCGTCGGCGTAGTCGCGCGGGTGCGTGCGGTTCGTCGTGCCGACCTCACGCAACCGGGCACCGGCGCCGGCCAGCAGGTCGGGGATGCGGAACCCGTCCCCGATCTCCACCAGCTCGCCCCGGCTGACCACGACCTCCCGGTCCCGGGCCAATGCCAGCGCACACAGCAGCAGGGCGCCCGCGTTGTTGTTCACCACGTGCACGGCACCCGCGTCCGGCACGGCTCGGGCCAGCGCGTCCAGCAGACCGGCCCCCCGGGTCGCACGCAGCCCGGTGACCAGGTCGAACTCGACGTCCGTGGTGCCGGCGGCGGCGACCAGCGCGTCCCGGGCGGCCGCCGACAGCGGGGCCCGGCCCAGGTTGGTGTGCACGATGACTCCGGTCGCGTTCACCACCGGCCGGGGGCCGGACGCGGCCAGCTCCGCGAGCGCCGAGTCCAGCACGTCCTCGGGTGCGATCCGACCGGCCCGCGCGCGGTCGGCGGCGGCGACGATCGCGGCTTTCACCGCGTTCCGCCCGGCCGTCCGGACAGCCGTGGCCGAACGTGGGTCGCCGAGCAGCGCGTCCGTGCTCGGGATGCGGCGCCGCGGGTCGGTCACGCGGCCCCCAGGTGGCGGAGACGGACGGGAATCGAACCCGCCAACGACAGGTACTGCCGTTCAACGGTTTTGAAGACCGCGCCGGCCACCAGGCCGGATACGCCTCCCTGCACCATGCCCACCATCATGGTCATCGGACACAGATTATGCGAGCCGACCGGCCGGGACAAATCCTGCATTGTCTACTGTGGACCATCGGTGCGGTGCTCGGCCAGCCATGTGGCGGACCGCCGGGCCGACGCGCGGGACAGCCACGCGTCCTGCACCACCTCGGCCAGTTCTGCGCGGGACAGCTCGCCGACCCGGCTGGCCCGCAGCAGCACCGACGGGTGGCCGTTGAAGTGCGGCGTCGTGAAGAACGGCGAGTCCGGGTCCTGGACCAGCGCCTGCTTGTCCGCCTCGGACGGTACCCAGAAGACGATCACGTCCGGGTAGCGCTCGCCGGTGTCCGGGTCGAACGCGTCCGGCCGCGGGTTGCGGAAGAAGACGAAGGACTTGCCGCCGACCTGGTAGATCGGTTTGTCCTGGGTACCGGGGTAGACGGTGACGTGCGGCATGCCCAGGGCGAGTTCGTGCACGTCCTCGATCGTCGCGGCGCGGTCGTCCGGCATCGCACCAGCCTAGGATCACGACGGCGCTCACGGGAGCAGGTCGGCGATCGCGTCCGCCGTCCAGAAGCCGGTCAGCCCGGCCAGGTAGGCAGCGGTCCGCCGGCGGCTCCAGCCGTGACCGGCGACCAGGCCGGCGGCCAGCATGCGCAGGTAAGCGCCGGACGGCGCGGTCGCCTCGACGTCGGCGACGTGCCACGGGGCCGTGAACGTGAGCAACGGGTGGCCGTCCCGGTCGCCGACGTGCAACAGCGTCTCGTACCGGCCGGGTCCCAGTTCCGCGCGGCCGGTGGTGAGGACCTCGGTGAGGTCCAGGTCGGCACCGGGTTCGCGGTACATCTCCTGGGCCGTGATGTCGGCGAACTGCCCGGCCGTGACCAGCCAGGCGCGGGCGGCGGCCGTGCCCGGCGCGTCGTGGTCGTAGAAGGCGCGACCGCCGTTCCAGACGGGGGAGTGCGTGGCGAAGTAGATCGTGCCGGGCAGCGACACGGGCAGGTCGGCGCGCGGCGGGCGGGGATCACGGGCACCCGGGTACTCGCGCTGGCCGCCGACCGGGGTGCTGACGCCGGTCAGGTAGCAGAGCAGCCGGTCGGCGTGCATGTTCGAGCCGTAGGAGACGTACCAGACAAGATCATCGCCCACGGCCGCCTCCGCCCGACAACTTTTCATCCGGCCCTCGTGTCTATCTGTATATGACGACCGAGACGGCGAGCTGCCCGGAGGGGGACTATCGGGAGTTCGTCCGCAGCCGTGCCGCGCCGCTGCACCGCGCCGCCTACCTGCTCTGCGGCGACTGGCACCTGGCGAACGACCTGGTCCAGGAGGCACTCGCCAAGGCGTTCCGGCACTGGCGGCGGGTGCAGCGGGCCACCAACCCGGACGCCTACGTGCACCGCATCCTGATCAACGAGGTGAACCGGTACTGGCAGCGGCACCGGCCGGTCGCCCCGTTGGCGGACGCCACGGAGTACGACACGGCGGTCCCGGACGCCGCCGACCAGGTCGCCGACCGCACCGACCTGCTCCGCGCCCTGCTCGCGCTGACCGCCCGCCAACGCGCCACTGTCGTCCTGCGCTACCTGGTCGGCATGACCGAGCGGGAGACGGCCGCCGTGCTGCGGTGCAGCGAGGGCACTGTCAAGAGCCAGAGTTCCCGGGCCCTGAACACCCTGAAGACCCACCTGAGGAGAGAGGAGTCGCGGCGATGACTTCCCAGACCGAGCGGCACCTGACCGAAGCGCTGCGTGATCTCGTGGCCGACCAGCCCTTCGAGCCCGATCGGGCGGCCATCGAACAGCGCGGCGTGCGGCTGCGCAGGCGGGCGCGCATCTTTCGTGGCGCTGTGGGCGCCGGTGCTGTCGTGGTGGTCGCGGCCGTCACCGTGACCACCCTGGCCACGGCCCGCACCGGGCCCGCCGCGACCCACGAGGAGGCGGCGGCCACCACGACGGCGAAGGCGGCACCGCCCAACC
>DASZXM010000343.1:0-6749 GCA_035546415.1 Pseudonocardiaceae bacterium | reverse complement strand
CGCCTCGGTGAACCGCGCGTCACCGAGGCGACGCCGCGCTGTCCGCTCGATCCGGGCTCCGTCCGGTTGGGACCGATCCGGCAGGCCGCACACGGCGTGGCCGGCCGCGAGCAGCCGCGCCGCCTGGTCGAACTGCTCGCGGCGCGACGCCAGGTCCGCGATGCCGACGAGCACCCGTGCGATCAGGGGCGGGCTCCCCGTCTCGCGTGCCGCCGCGAAGGCCGCGGCGCGGTGCTCGCGGGCCTCGTCGAGGTCCTCGGCCAGGTAGCCGCGGATGTCCCGCAGTGTCGCGCGGACCAGGGGGCGTTCGGCGACGTCGCCCAGCATCGCCGTCGCGGCGTCGAGTCGCCGGCGGGCTTCCTCGGCGTCACCGTTCCAGCGTGCCAACTCCGCCTCGGCCAGAGCCAGTTCGACCAGCGCCTCCGGCCAGGCGACCCGTCCGGCGAGCCGCCGCGCTTCCGCCATGGCCGCCGCGCACGCCTTCTCGTCACCCGACAGCCAGGACAACTGGGCCTGCCGGGGCAGCATCCGCACGACGTCCTCGACGGCGCCGACCTCGGTGGCGACCGCGATCGCCCGCTCGTAGTACTCGCGGGCCCCGGCGAACTCGCCACGCACGGCGATCCGGTCCGCCAGTTCGGTCAGCGCGAACGCGATTCCCCACCGGTCGCCGATCGCGGTGAACTCGGTGAGCGCCGTCTCCAGGTGGGCGTCGGCGTCGCGGCCGCCGTGGCCGAGCATGATGCGGACCTTGCCGTGTTGCAGTCGGGCGAGCGCGCGCACCCACGGTTCCTCGTCGTCGATCAGTGGTTCGAACGCGGACAGGTGCGCGTCCGGCTCCCGCAACAGGCGTTCCATCGGGGCGGCGAACCGCAGCGCGGGATGCCAGTGCCGGACGTGCCGGCTGATCTCGTACGCCTTGTGGATCCACTCGGCCGCGTCGTACTGGTCGCTCCGCCCGGACACCACGAACATCGAGACGAACCCGTACACCACGGCGCGGATCTCGTCGGGCACCTCGCCGGGCAGGGCCGTGGCCGCCATGATCAGCTCGTTGCCCTCGGCCTTGTGACCACCGAACCACCAGTACCAGCCAGCGGCCGACGCGAGTCGCATCGAGGCCGCCGCGTCACCCGCCGCGAGCGCGCCGCGCATCGCCGCACCGATGTTGTCGTGCTCGGCTTCGAGCACGGCGAGCCACTCCAACTGTTCGGCGCGGCGCAGGTGCGGATCGGCGGTCTCGGCGAGGTCGGTGAAGAACGCCAGATGCGCCTGCCGGGCCAGTTCCGACTCCCCGGCCTCGGCGAGCCGCTGCTGGGCGTACTCCTTGACCGTGCCGAGCATCCGGTAGCGCGGCACCCGGTCGCCCGCGGTGACCACCAGCGACTTCTCCGTCAGCGCGGTCAACAATTCGAGCACCTGGCCCGTGTCGACCGCATCGCCGGCGCAGACCCGCTCGGCCGCTTCCAGGCTCGCCCCGCCCGCGAACACCGACAGCCGGCGCAGGACCGTCCGTTCGGCGTCGGTGAGCGGTTCCCAACTCCAGTCGATCACCGCGCGCAGCGTCCGGTGCCGGGGCAGCGCGGTCCGACTGCCGCCGGTCAGCAGGCGGAACCGGTCGTCGAGCCGGTCGGCCAGTTGGTCGAGGGACATGGTGCGCAACCGGGCCGCCGCCAGTTCGATGGCCAGCGGCATCCCGTCCAGGGCCCGGCAGACGCGTCCCAGGGTCGCCGACGTGGCGGCGTCGGTCGCGAGGTCGTTGCGCACGGCGCCGGCCCGGTCACGCAGCAGCCGGACGGCCGGTGCGGCCTCGATGTCGGCGGGTTGTGCGTCCGCGGCGGGCAGGACCAGCGGCGCGACGGCCCACAGCGCCTCACCGGTGATGCCGAGCGGTTCCCGGCTGGTCGCGAGGATCCGCAGCCGTCGGCACTCGCCGAGCACCTGGTGGGCGAAGGCGGCCGCGGACTCGATGACGTGCTCGCAGTTGTCCAGGATCAGCAGCGCCTCGCGCTCGCGCAGCGCGGCGACGACCCGGTCCGTCGGCTGTGCGTCGGGTGCCTCGCCGACCAGCGCGTCCCGCAGCCGGAGCGAGTCCAGCGTCGCCTGTGCCACGTCACCGTCGGCGCCGATGGCCGCGAGTTCGACGAGCCAGGCGCCGTCGGGCAGGTCGCCGAGCAGCGTGCGCGCGGTTTCCGTGGCCAGCCTGGTCTTGCCGGCACCACCCGGGCCGGTCAGGGTGGTCAGCCGGTGTTCGGCGACCAGGTCGCGGACCGCGGCGACGTCGGCGTCCTTGCCCACGAAGCTGGTCAGTTCGGCCCGCAGGTTGGTCGTGCGGGTCTCCTCCCGCCTGCCCAGTTCCCCGCGCAGCAGCGCGACGTGCACGGCGGACAGCTCCGGCGACGGGTCGACGCCCAGCGTGTCGGCCAGGATCTCCCGGGTGCGCTGGTAGACCAGCAGGGCGTCGGTGTCCCGACCGGTCGCGACGAGGGCCCGCATCAGCGCGGCGACCAGCCGTTCCCGCACCGGATGGGCGGCCACCAGGTCGGTCAGTTCGGTGATCAGCTCGGCGCCGTGGCACAGGCCGACCTCCGCGTCGAACCGGTCCTCCAAAGCGGTCAGGCGCAGCCCTTCCAGGCGGGTGACGGCGGCGTCGAATGCGGCGCTCTCCTGCAGGCCGACGTCCTGCATGGCCGCACCGCGCCACAGCGCGAGGGCTTCCCGCAGCCGCCGGGGATCGTCGTCGTCGCGGGCCCGGCCGACGAGGCGCTCGAACCGCACGGCGTCGACGGCATCGGGTTCCACCCGCAGCCGGTAGCCGTCCGGCCCACCGTCCACCGAGCCGTCCGGCAGCACCTTCCGCAGCCGGGAAACCAAGCGCTGCAAGGCATTCGCCGCGTCGGAGGGCGGCTGTTCGCCCCAGATCCAGTCGACCAGCGTCGCCTTCGGGACCACCCGCCCGGGTTCCAGCGCGAGCGCGGTCAGCAGCGCGCGCAACCGGGCGCCCGGCACGTCGGCGATGCCGCCGTCGGCCGTGCGAACCTCGAACGGTCCGAGCATCCCGATCTGCACCCGGGTGATTGTGCCATGGGCGATCCGTGGCCTTCCGCCCGTTTGACCAGGCACGGCATGGCCGTGTCAGGCCGTGTCAGGGCCGTGTCAGGCGCGTGTCCGGTCGGTCGGTGAGCGTGGCCGGGACGACAGCGACGAAAGGATTCCGATGAGCCAGACGGTTCCCGTCCCGCAGGGCCTGCCCACGGAGCGCGATGCGAGCCCCTTCGACCCGCCCCGCGCCATCACCCGGCTGCGGGACGTCCGCCCGGTCGGTCCGCTGGCCTTCCCCGACGGCCACCAGGGCTGGCTCGTCACCGGCTACGACGCCGTCCGCCAGGTCATGGCCGACACCCGGTTCAGCTCCCGCCAGGACATCGGCGTCGTGCACGTGCCGTACGAGACCCCCGGCATGCCCGTCCCCACCGAACCGTCTCCGCAGGTGCCGGGGTTGTTCATCGCGATGGACCCGCCGGACCACACGCGGCTGCGCCGCAAGCTCACCGGCGCGTTCACCGTCAAGCGCATGAAGGCGCTGGAAGAGCAGATCGCCCGGATCGCCGAGCGGCAGCTGGACGAGCTGGCCGCGCTGACCCCGCCGGTCGACCTGGTCAAGGCATTCGCGCTGCCGGTGCCGTCGCTGGTGATCTGCGAACTGCTCGGTGTGCCCTACGCGGACCGGGCGGCCTTCCAGGTCAACTCCGCGAAGTTCCTGGAGAAGGACGTGACGCTGGAGGACAAGATGGCCGCGTACGGCGCGATGACCGGGTACCTGGCCGAACTGGTCACGCGCAAGCGCGCCGAACCCGGCGAGGACATCCTGTCCGACCTGGCTCGCCACGACGACCTCACCATGGAGGAACTGACCGGCTGCGCGTTCCTGCTGCTGCTCGCCGGGCACGAGACCACGGCGAACATGTTGGCGCTGGGCACTTTCGCGCTCCTGGAGCACCCCGAGCAGCTGGCCGAGCTGCGCGCCGACCCGGACCTGATGCCGAACGCCGTCGAAGAGCTGATGCGCTACCTGTCCGTCGTCGACGTCCTCTACCGCTACGCCACGGAGGACATCGAGCTGGGTGGTGAGACGATCGGCAAGGGCTCGACCGTCGTCGTGTCGATGCTGGCCGCCAACCACGACCCCCGGCGGTTCGACGACCCCGACACCCTGGACGTCCACCGCGAGGCCCGCGGCCAGCTGGCCTTCGGCCACGGCGTCCACCAGTGTCTGGGCCAGCAGCTGGCCCGCATCGAGATGCGCGCCGGTTTCGCGGGACTGCTGCGCCGGTTCCCGACCCTGCGGCTGGCCGTCCCGGCGGGCGAGGTGAGGCTGCGGACCGACATGAACATCTACGGCGTCCACGAACTGCCGGTCACCTGGACGGAATCGGTCCGGTAGGACCGACGGCGCGACGGTGCCGTCCGGACCGCGGTCGGCGCCGTCGCCCTGCCGCGTTCACCCGCGGATGAACACCGGGGTGTCGGTGAGCATCGTGTGCAGCCGGCCGCCCTCGACGCGCACCGGATGTTCCGCGCCGAACGCGTGGACCGCCCTGGCGTCCGGTTCGCTCCATACAACGCTGAACGGGATCGGCGGCTCGTCCTCGCCGTCGAACGCGTCGCGGTCGTCCCACGCCACCAGCAACCGCGGCCTGCCCTCCCGTTCGACGTGGAACACAGACCCCGTCCCGGTGACCGAGGTGGCACCGGCCAACTCCGCCGCGACCAGCGCGAACGTGTCCGCCGCCGGGTGGCGGCGGGTGAGTGCCGTGCCGTCGTAACCAAGGAGCACGAGCTTGCCGAACATCAGGTGCATCAGCTGGTACGGCTCCAGTTCGCCGGGCACCTCGGGCGCCAGGTTCCAGTAGGACGCGACCGGGACACCCGCCGCGAACGCGCGCAGCAGCCGGGTGACGATTTGTCGACAGTTGATCCTGTCCCGCTTCCGGGCGAGCGCGTCCGGCGCGTCCGCCAGGAACATCCGCAGCCGGTCCGGCAATTCGTCGGCCCGCTGGTAGAGGGCGACCATCGCACGGCGTTCCGGCGTGTCCTGTCCGGCACGCCGCGTCAACTCCGCGACGCTCTGCTCGACCGCACCCCCGTTCGCCTGTTCCGCGAACGCCGCCGCCATGACCTGGTGCAGGATCGGCTCCACCTCGGGGAACTCGAACAGCACCGGGCCGCCGTACTCGCCGGCCACGACCGGTTTCTCGTAGCCGTGCTGGCGCATCAGCCGACGCGCGTCGTCCACAAAGGATGGAATGGCGGCCGGGTCACCGTAGAGATGGACGTCGAACACGTCGAAGGCGTCCCGGCCGGCATCCGTCAGGTGGGTGAAGAACCGACGCTGTTCGCTGTCCGGCGGGCTGCTCAGCACGTCGTACCCGCAGCCGCCGAGTACGACCGTCGCCGCCGGGTCGGCCGACCGCACCGCGCCGTGGAACGCGACGAGCTGCGTGACGTACTCCGCCGCCGTGCCCGCCCACAGCAGCCCGGTGTTGCTCGGCTCGTTGTCGCACTGCCAGTACGCGACCCGTCCCGCACAGTGCGCCACCAGTTCCCGGACGAACGCGCCGTACCGGTCGACGTCCTTGGCCGGTGACGGCGGCAGGAAGTCACTCGCCTCCCGGGTGGCCCACGACGAACTGGAACACACCGTGAGCCACACCTCGACCTCGTCGTCGAGCTGGGCGAGCAACGCGTCGACGACGTGAAAGTCGAACTCGTCCGGCCGTGGCTCGATCTGGCTCCAGTACACGTAGGCGCGCACCAGGCCGGCGCCCAGCGCACGTGCCTGCGGCACGAACTCGTCCGGCTCCCGGAACAGGCCGTAACTGATTCCCCTGACGATCCCCATCTGCATGTTTATCACATATACCACACGTATATGACATATACTAACGACATGTCCGTCTGGGAGGAGCCGAAGCGTCATGGCCTGGACCGTGCCGGGATCGTCGCCGAGGCGATCGCCGTGGCCGACGAGTCGGGTGCGGCGGCCGTGACGATGAAGGCCGTCGCCGACCGCCTGGGACGCACCGCGATGGCGCTGTACCGGCACGTGGGAAACAAGGACGGCCTGGTCGACCTGATGCTCGACACCGCGACCGCCGAAATCCCACTCGTCCCGGCGGCAACCTGGCGGGCCACGCTGGCAGCCGTGGCCCGGGAGACGCGGGCGATGATCCGACGGCACCCGTGGTACGCGGAACTCGTGCACACCCGGCCGCCTGCCGGTCCGCACCAGATGCGCAGGCTGGAGTTCGTCCTCACCACCCTCACCGACAGCGGCGCCACGCTGCCGGCCGCGATGACGCACGCCGCCATGCTGGACCGGCACGTCTACGGCTCCGGCCTCCAGGAGGCGACCGAGGCGCGCTTCGGGACCGGCGGCGACCCCACCGTGCACGTGGCCACCCTCCGCGACATGCGGGAACGCGCAGCCGGCCGATTCCCCCACCTCGCCGCGTGGCTCGCCGCCCCCAGCGGCCCCTCGCCCGACGACCAGTTCGCACTGGTGCTCGGCTTCCTGCTGGACGGCATCGCGACTCAACTGGCGAACTGACGGACGCCACAACGGATTCTGGTTACCGTGGCGACGTTCGAGGTGATCAGGTGAGCCGCTGGGGGATGCCGCCGGCTCGTGTTCTGAAGGAGAACTTCTTGCCACCCACCACACACGGCCCGACGAGACGGTCCTTACT
>DASZXM010000342.1:0-14692 GCA_035546415.1 Pseudonocardiaceae bacterium | reverse complement strand
CTCTACGACCCGAACTGGACGCTGCACGCGGCCGCCGAACAGGGGTACCAGGGGCCGGGTGCGGAGTGGCCTGCGCCGTGGCGGGCGGGTGCCCGCCGCCCGCAGACGGGCCGCACCGACGGCCCGAAACCGCGGCTGGATCTGGTCCGCAAGGGCTCCACGGGCGTCGCCCACCGCCGCTGGACCCCCTCGGACGCCTAGCGTCCGACCCACGTCGCGGCTTCGGCGGTGTGGACGCTTCGAGCAGCACGACTGAATCGCTGACCGGCGCCGGTCAGCGCACGGACCGGGGGCCGAGCACGTCGGCGCCGAGGGCGCGAACCCGGGTGGTCAGTTCGCGGTCGGCCGTGACCACGACGCACGGTCGGTCGGTGCCTTCGCTCGCCACCACGTCGACGATCGTGTCGTCGCCGGAACGGGGTGCGGCCACGACGCGGACCCGGTCGGTGCCGGTCACGCCGCGTGCCTTGCCCTCCACGACCATCACCAGTTCCGGCGGCTCCGCGCTGCCGAGCAGGCGTTGCAGGGCGGCCGGGTCGAGGCGGTCGCGCAGGGCCGCCGTGGCTCCCGCCCGGTCCCGCCACCAGCCGTCGGGTACCGAGCCGACCACGTTGGCCGCGTCGATCACGACGAGCGGTCTCATGGGCCACAGCCTACGGAGCCGCCGGGCTACCAGCCGGTGTCGCCGACGGCCACGGTGCCGGTCACGATGTTCCGCTCCGTGAGTGCCGCTCGGTGAACGCGGCGATGAGGGCTCGGCCGGTTTCGGGTTTGACGAGGTAGTGCGTGGCGTCGTGGGGGCGGGTTCCGTTGTCCACCAGTTCCGTGCACGTCAGTCTGGGGTCGTTGCCGAAGCACTCGCCGAGGTCCGGCTCGGCCGCGACGATGTCGCCGCGGGCGGCTATGTTCGTCCAGCCGCGCAACGACGCCGGCACGGACGGCGGTTGGGGGCGCAGCCGTTCGTGGACGATGGTGCGCATGCCCAGTGGTGAGCCGAGTGTCAGCAGGAGGGGCAGCGGCTCCGGCAGGCGGTGTGTCGCCTCGTACGCGACGACCGAGCCGAGGGAATGGCCGACGACGGCGATCGTCTCCGGTCCGATGAGTGCCAGGACCCGTTCGATCGCCGTCTCGCGCAGGGCGTCGTCGGTGAAGTACGCCGTCACCTGGCGCAGTGCGCGGTTGACGAACCGCTGCGCGAACGCCATGCCGTACGGCGCGAACCACGCGATCGCGGCGAGCCGGGCCACGGCACGCTGCCGGCGCAGGCCGGTGCCCTGCGCCGTGGCCGGGTCGCCGGCCAGCACCGCGATGGCGTGTTCGGCCTCCGCACGGTCGGCCGCGCTGGCCGCACGGGTCGCGGCGCGGCGCAGCCACTCGATGGCGAGCGCCTCGGCGAGTTCGCCGGCCGGTCCGGTGATCGGCGTCGTGTCGGTGCCCTGACGCCCGGCCGTGCGGAAAAGGTCGCCGTAGAAGGCCATCCGGGTGTCGATCCGGCCCGGCTGGCCGGTCCGCCACAACCGGTCCGCCAGGTCGCCGTCCCCTGCTGACCGAACGCCGCCGGCCAGGCTCGGCAGCCAGGTGGCCTCCAGGCTGTCCGCGGACGACTGTTCGGCGGCGATGCCGTGCACCAGCACGATTGCGGCCATTCTCGCTACTCCGTGCCCGCCGGTGGCGCCTTGAGTTGCTGACGATCTGTGATCAGAATACTCAGGTGGGTGAGCGACGGGGGCTGATCATCAGTTCACAGTGTCGCGCCCTGGACCGCCTCGACTTCCTGCCCCAGGTCGGCGCCGACCTGCGCGACGTGCTCATGGCACACGACCTCGGCGGCTGTGTCGCCGCCCTGCCCGACCGCACCGCGCCCGACGTGTCCCGGGGCCTGCTGACCGACCCCGGTGTCGCCGACGTCAAACACCTGGTCCGCGAAGCCTTCCGGCTCGCCTCGCAGGACGAGGCCACGCTGTTCCTCGCGTACATCGGTCACGCCGTGGAACGCGACGACGAGCTGTTCCTGCAACCGTTCGACGCCGCGCCGGCACCGAACGACGACACCGGCGTGCCCTTCGGCCGGCTGATCTACCAGGCGATCAGGGACAACCCGCGGGTCGACGGCATCGTCGTCCTGTTGGACGCCTGTCACGCCGGGGTCGGCATCCAGGACGCCGGCCGGACGTGGGTGCGGGCAGCCGGGCAGAACGGCGGCCGGCTGGAGGTCGTGTCGGCCACCAGCACCGACGACGCGTACGACGGCGCCTTCAGCCGCGCCGTCACCGAACTGATCCGGGACGGCGACAGCGCGCTGGGCGGAACGATCCGCTGCGCGGACGCGCGGCAGCGTGCCGAACAGCGGTGCTTCCCCCGGCAACGGCCCTGGTGGCTGGGTTTCACCGCGGGCCGGGCCACCGAGCACGGCGACGAAGGCCTGTGGCTGGGCCGCAACCCGGCCCACCGGCAGGACAGCTCGCTGCTGCGCACGACCGCCGCGTACCCGCAGATCGAGCGGTTGACCGAGCGGTTCCAGTCGACGCCGCAGGTGGGGCAGGTCGTTGCGGCGACGCTGCGGGACCGCTGCGTCGCCCTGGTCGGCGATCCGGGCCTGGGCAAGTCGACCCTGGCCGCCGCGCTGGCCCGGCCGGATGTCGCGGCGGACGTGCCGGACCGTTTCGTGCACGCGTTCGTGACGCTCGGCGAGACGGACACACCCGGTCAGGTGGCCCGCACGATCGCCCAGCAGTTCGCGGTCACCGTTCCCGGTTTCGACGGCGTGGCACGCGACTTCGAGGCAACGCAGCAACCGGCCGACGTCGACGTCGGCGACCCGCTGGTTCGCCGGGTCGGCGGCCCGCTGCGGCTGCTCGACCGGCCCGAACCCGTCCGTGTCGTCCTGGACGGCGTCGACCAGCTGCCGCGCGACGTCGTCGAGGAACTGCTGGTGAGCACGTCGCGGCTGGTCGACGACCCGGGAACGGCACTGCGGGTGCTGCTGACGGTGCGACCGGGCGTCCCGCTGCCGCGTGGCGTCCAGCCGTTCCCGGTGCGCCCGGCCACGGACGCGGAGATCGCCCACTACCTGGCCGAGCGGAACGTCGCCGCCGAACTGCGGGCGGAGATCGTCCGCCGCGCCGAGGGCCGGTGGCTGCTGGCGCGGCTGTGCGCGGACATCGGCGACGTCGAACCGGCGGAACCGGTGTCCCTGTCGGCGTTGTACGACCGGCACATCCGGTGGGTCACCGAGCAGCAGGCGGCGAACGCGGACTGGCTGCGGGTCGCCGTGCCGATCGTGCTGGCGGTGCTGGCCGCCGCCGGGACGGGGCCGGTGCTGCCCGTCGAGCTGCTCCGGAGGGCGGCGGGCGCACTCGGCGGCCCCGGTGAGCTGGCCAGGCTGCACGACGTGCTCCAGGTGCTCGGCTGGCTGGTCGTGCGCAGCCATCCCGGCTCGGCGGGTGAGCACGTCGGGCTGTTCCACCAGACACTCGTCGACCACATCAGGGACGAACCGGCCGCCCGGGTGCGGGTGGCCGGAGCGCACCGCGCGCTGCTCGACGCGATCGAGGCGAGCGCGCCCGCCGGAGCCGTCGACCTGCTGTCCGACGCCGGCCGGTACGCCGCGGTCGCCGAAGTGGAGCACCTGTGGGCGCTGGGCCGGTACGACGACGCCGCCGACAGTGTGGACGCGCGCCCCGCCATGACAGCCCGCGAACTGCGGGAACGGTTGCGCCGCTGGCACAATCGCGCGGTCACCGAACTGGGCCCCGCCCATCCGGCGACCCGCAGGATCGCCCGCCTGATCGCCGCGCACAACCTCAAGTGGGGCGACCGCGCCGAGGCGCTGCGCCAGTTCGAACGCATCTTCGCCGACTACCAGCGCACCCGTGGCCCCAGGGACAAGGAGACGCTGCGCACGTGGAGCAAGCTCGCGGCCGAAGTGGCCGAGAGCGGCGCCGTCCAGGACGGGCTGCGGGAGTACGAGGCGATCATCCCGGTGCAGGAGGAGGTGCTCGGCCGCGACCACCCCGACGTCTACACCACGCGCTACCACATGGCGCTGTGGACGGAACGCTCCGGCGACCGTGAGCGGGCGGTGCGACTGCTGGCGGAGCTGATCGACGACCAGTCCCGCGTCCTCGAACGGCACCACCCGCTGGTGGTGCAGAACCGCGTCTCGCTCGCGCAGTGGACGGGCCGGCTGCACGGCGCGGCAGCGGCCGTCGACGTGCTGACCGACGCGGTGCGGGACGCCGAGGAACACCTGGACCCCGACCACGAGCAGACGTTGCGCGCCCGCCGCGAACTCACCCGGTGGCAACGCAGGCTGCCGCGCCGCAAGACCCCGGCGGCCGCCCTGTCCTCGGCCGACAACGTGAGCAGCGCGGGGCGGCACCACCCGACGGGCGCCTGGCGGCGCCTGCTCACCGATCCGGACACCGTGGCGGCCGAGTACGACGCCGTCGGAGACGCACTGGCGCGGGCGGCCGACGCCCACCGCACAGGCGACATCGACAGCATGGTGGAGTCGCTGCACGGCGCGGCGACGCGGGCGGCCGCGACCTGGTCGCCGGACGACTACCGCACGCTGGAACTGCGGTTCACGCTGGCCCGCGCCCTCCTGCAAGCCGGGCGGGACGACGCGGCGTACCTGATGGCCCAGTGGACGTCGGCCGCCGCGGGCGTCGCCTGGCCCCGCGCGGAATGGAAGCCGCTGCGGCAGGACGTGCACGAGTTCAAGAACGCCTGCGGACGGCGCGGCGCACGCCGGCTGCGGCTGGTGGAGGTCGACACCGCCCGCACGCACCTGCGCGAACTCTCGCCGCAGGCGCTCGCGTCGTTCGACGAGGCACGCGCCCAGCGGGCGGCCAGGCGGTATCCCGCCGCCGTCGACCTGCTCAGCGCCGTCGCGGCGGAAGCCGTCGGGACGCTCGGCGCCCGGCATCCGCTCGCGTTGGACCTCCGGTTCACGGTGGCCACCTGGACCGGGCGCTACCTGAGCTGGCCGGACGGGTTGCGCCTGCTCGACGAGACCTTCCAGGACGCCTGGCAGTTCGTCGTCGCCGGCGGGGAACTGGCCGGCGGCGGCAAGGTCACCGCGGCGACGACCGGCGTGCCGTCGGTCCCCGTGGCCACGGCCACCGACGAACCCGACGCGGAGCCGCGCGCCCGCGCCCGGGGCCGTCGCGGGCGCCGGGGCGGCCGGAAGGTGAAGAAACACGGACGGCTGGAGCTGCCACCGCTGGACGACGACGAGTTCCAACGGGCGTACCGGAACCACGTATCGTCCACAATGGATGAACTGCGACTGTTACCGGATCGGCGGTCACCGATTCCCGCCGACCTCGGTTGGATGCGGCTGAGCCTGTCGGAGGCCGCCACGCGCGAAGGCAGGCGCCGGATTCTCGGCCGCCAGTGGTACGGCCTGGACCAACGGCTGACCAGGATCGACCCGCTGCCCGTGGACCGCGCGCTCGACGTGTTTCCGCGCCGGCTGCTGGTGCGTGGTGCCCCCGGTTCCGGCAAGACCACGCTGGTGGACTGGCTCGCGGTCACGGCGGCCCGACGCGGTTTCACCGGTCCGCTGGCCGATTGGAACGGCGTGACACCATTCCCGGTCCGGTTGCGCCGTTACGCCGACGCGCCACTGCCGACGCCCGAGCGGCTGGTGCCCGACGACCTCGTCGAGCGCGCACCCGACGGGTGGGTGCGGCGGCCGCTCGCCTCCGGCTCGGCGCTGGTGCTGGTGGACGGCGTCGACGAGGTCCCGACCGCCGGAGAGTCCGCGGTACGCGACTGGTTGGCGCAGCTGGTCGCCGACTTCCCGGGAATCCGGGTCGTGGTGACCGCGAGGGACACGGCGGTGCCGCGACAGTGGTTGGACGACAGCGACTTCACGGCGCTGCTGGTGGAACCGATGGGACGGGAACAGGTCCGCGACTTCGTCCGGGACTGGTACACGGCAGCCGGAACAGCACCCGATTCGCCGGTGGCACAACGACTCCTCGACCACCCGGACCTGATGTCCCTGGCGGACGACCCACTCCGGTGCTCGCTGCTGTGCGCCCTGAACCTGACCGCCGGGACGGAGTTGCCGCGCGGCCGGACCGCGCTGTGCCGGGCGGCGCTGGACCTGTTCGTGGGCGACGACGACGCCGTCGCGACGATCCTGCGCACGCTGGCGTGGCAACTGGTGCAGGCCGACGACACCGCGTTGGACCGCCCGACCGCGGCCAAGCACGTCGCGGCCGCCCTGCGCGGCAGGGCGGAGGCCGAGACCCGGCTGGACACCCTGCTGGAACGCGCCGGCGTGCTGCGCGGGGCGGCGTCCGGTCCGGTGGACTTCGTGCACGACATGTTCGTGCCGTATGTGGCAGCCGACGCGGCGATCGCGCACGGCGACCTCGACGTGCTGGTCGGCAACGCCCACCTGGACACGTGGCGGGAGACGATTACGACGGCCTGCGCGCTGGCCCGCCCGGATCAGGCACGGCAACTGGTGCGGGGCGTCCTGGACCGCATCGGCGTCCGGTCGAGGGACGCGCCGAACCTGTGGTCCGTCGTCGATGGATGCCTGGCGGCGGTCGGCGATCTCGACCCGGACACGCGTGCCCGCCTGGACCGGGTGATCGCCGGCAATGTCGTGCCGGCGACCCGCGCGGCGGCGGCCGGTTCGCTGGACGGCGTCGGCCGTCGGCTGCTGCGGCGGCTCCCGGTGCACGTGGGTGACCTGTCCGATGGCGATGCCGCGGCGGCGGTCCGGGTGGCCGGCCGTGGCGGCGACGTCGACGCACTCCGGTTGTTGGCGGGCTACGCCGCCGACCCGCGGGAAGCGGTCCAGCGTGAGCTGATCCGCTGCTGGCAGTACTTCGACCCCGAGCGGTACGCCCGCGACGTCCTGGCCGACGCCCCGCTGCTGGACGGCCGGATCACCGTGCCGCTGCTGCGTGCCGTTCCGCACGTCCGCCACCTGCGCGCCGCGAACCGGGTCCGGGTCAGGCTTCCCGAGGCCGAGCCGATCGGCGACCTCCGGATGTTCGCCGACGTGCCCCAGCTGATCGAGATCACGGCGTGGTGCACCGGCACGGCCGACCTCGCGGGCGTGGCGGACCATCCGACCCTGGCCGCACTGTCGCTGTACGGCGGCAGCGGGTACACCGGCCTCGGCGCGGTGCGGCACGTGCCCGGCCTGGAACGGCTCTGGCTACAGCCGTACGACGAGAGCGCGTTCGCCGACATCGGGTTCGTCGGCGATCTGACCGGTACGACCAGCCTGTTCCTGACGCAGTTGCAGCGGATCGACGACTACCGGCCGCTCCGGTCACTCGGCGGGCTCACCACACTGGGCTTGGCCCAGGCACCCGGTATCGAGGGTGTCGGCCCGATCCGGCACCTGGCCGGACTGACGTGGCTGAACCTGAACGAGACGAAGGTGTCCGAACTCGACGAGTTCGTCACCGCCTTCCCGAAGCTGACCCACCTCTACGTGGAGCGGACGGCGGTGGCGGACCTGACGCCGCTGGCTCAGGCCCCGCTGGTCGGCCTGAGCATCCAGGGCTGCCCGGTCCGCGACCTGCGCCCGTTGGCCGGCAAGAACATGGCGCTGTACCTGTCCACCGACCAGGACTACGACGGCATCGAGACGTTGGGGCCCGACGTGAAGATCACGTACGTCTGAGAACGGAGTCGGGTTGCGGGACTTCTACGGCACGGCGGCACAGGTGCTACCCGTCCTCCTGCTGGCGCTGGTGTTCGAGTCACGCCACCTGGAACGGGTAGGACGCGAACGACGCCGACCACGCCGCGTCGACCCGGCGCAGGGAGTGCGCTTCTGGACGAAGGGCCGGGTCCGCGCCTACACCTTGGCGATGTCAACGGTGGTCCTGGGCGACACGGCGGCATGCGTCCTGGTGCTCGGCGACATGCTCGCGGACTCCCGGCCACTGCGCACAGCGGTGATCACCGGCGTCCTCCTGGCAGCGGTCACCCTGCTGTTCCGCATCTGGGTCGACGTCATCGGAGCCACCAGCGACAAGAACACTCGGCACATCGCGAGCGACGACAACTGACCGCCGCGGATCGACCCACCGGCAACGGGATGCCGTCGACGGCACGGCGGCGGCGAGTCCCGCGCTACTTCTGTGCCGTGTCGAACGTCAGCACTGCCCGGTGGTCGCCGAAGCCGTCGACCGTGACGACGACACCGTTCTGGGTGTCCTGGCCGCTCGGCCCCAGAGTGACGACGAATCGGCCGTCGGTGTCGTCGCTGTCGCACTGCCCGGTGCACCAGGTCGAGCTGTAGTTCCCGGTGTCCTCCCCGGTGAGTGTCACCCGGTCGGTCGTCACGGCGGTCACCTTGACGTTTCGCACGCCGGTGCTCGTGGGCAACGGAATCGCGGTTCCAGGCCCGACGCTGACTTCGCACCTGGCATCCGAGCATGCTGCGACGTTCGTACCGTCCGCCGCCCTCGGCGCCGACGGCGATGACGGAGCCGACGGCGATGACGGAGCGGGCCGGGTGTTCCGCCCGGCGGCTGGGAACGGCGATGCCGTACCGGACTCGACCGAATCGCACCCACCCAACAGCACCGCCAGGGCGACGACGGCGAACCACCGCTTCCGCATGTGTTCCTCCCACTTCCGGAAATGCACTCGGATCGTCCCGCCGGCCGACGGGAGGGGTCCCGCCGGTACCGCCTGCTGCGTGTCCCGAACCGAGCAGTCCGACGCTCCACACGCGAGTACCGTCACCGTCAGGGGAGTGCACCGTTCCGGGAGGCTCGATGACCGATCCGGCGACGTCGCTGGCGATGACCGCCGCGACCACCATCGTCGCGGCGATGGCCACCGCGATGTGGCAGGCCACCAAGGCCAAGGTCGCGCACCTGTTCCACCGCCACGGCGGCGCGGAACAGGACATCGAGGTCCGGCTGGACCGCAGCGCATCGCGAGTTGTGGAGGCCGCCGCCGACCCCGGTGCCACACGCGACGCGCAGGTCACGCGGTGGCGGGAGGACATCGAGGACCTGGTGCACGCGAACCCGGCGGCAGCCGCCGACCTACGGACGCTGATCGCCGAGATCCGGCAGCAGCTGCCGCAGGTCGAACAGCGGTGGATCCAGCACGTCGAGGCGCACGACGGCGGGCTCGCCGTGGGCGCCCAGGGACCCGGCAGCAGCGTCGTCATCCACCAGCACACACCCCCGCACACGGGACCGGACGAGGGTACTTCGTGAGTTCGACCGGTGGCCGTGCGCCGGAGCACCTTCCGCCACACCATCAGGTCGTCCGCGCGGTCAACGGGTTCGCCTACGGCTGTGTCGGCGCCGACATCCACATCTTCGGTGACGGCGTTCCGCTGTACGTGCTGCGGACCTGGCAGCCGCCCGACCAACCGGACCCGGAGTGGCTGCGGGAACTGCCCAGCCGCATGCTCAACGCCCGCTTCGCGGTCGTCGACTTCACCGGACGCGACGAGGAACTCGACAGCCTGCGCCGATGGCGTGCGGAGGACGCGCGCCTGTCCGTCCGATGGCTGCACGCCCCGGGAGGTCAGGGGAAGAGCCGACTGGCCGCGCAGCTCGCCCGGGAATCACTCGATCTCGGCTGGACGGTCGCCACCGCGACCCATGGCCCCGGCTCCGTGCTGCCACCACCGGGAAGCCAGGACCTCCGCACGGAACCCGGCGCCGGCGTACTGCTCGTCGTCGACTACGCCGACCGCTGGCCGGTGACGCACCTGACCTGGTTGTTCAGCAACGCGATGCTGCACCGGCCCGCCGGCCGCGCCCGCGTGCTGCTGTTGGCCCGCGGCCTGGACTCCTGGCCCGCTGTCCGCGCGGCGCTGGCCAATCTCCAGGCCAGTACGTCGGCGCAGTCCCTGCCGCCGCTGGATCGCGGTTCCACCGGGCCCAGCGCTCGGCTACGGATGTTCACCGCGGCCCGCGACGGCTTCGCCGCCCGCTACGGCGTGCCCGCCACGGCGATCGGCCCACCGGAGGAACTGGACCAACCGGGTTTCGGCCTGACACTGGCGGTGCACATGGCGGCGTTGGCCGCTGTCGACGCGCACGCCGTCGGCGGGCGTTCCCCGACCGACGTCGAGGGGCTCACGATCTACCTGCTCGACCGCGAGCACCTGCACTGGGAGCACCGCTACGGGGACGGGACACACGACATCGACCCCGGTGACCGCACCTACCGCACTCCGCCGGGCGTGATGAACCAGACCGTGTTCACCGCCGCCGTGACCGGTCCGACCCCACGCCACACCGCCATCGCGGTCCTCGACGCGACCCTGACGTCGCCGCCGTCCGCCCGGCAGGTCGTGGCCGATCACGCCGTCTGCTACCCGCCCGCACCCGCCCACCAGGACATCGCCCTGGAACCCCTCTACCCGGACCGCCTCGCCGAGGACTTCCTCGCGTTGACCCTGCCAGGGCACGCGGCCGCCTATCCCGCCCAGAGTTGGGCGTCGCCGACACTCACCGCCCTCATGAGCCGGGACGGCGAGGACCGGCACCCGACATGGACACCCCGATCGGTCACCGTCCTCGCCGCCGCGGCCCGACGCTGGCCGCATCTGGGCCCGCGGCACCTCGATCCCCTGCTGCGAGCCGATCCCGAACTCGCCCTGTCCGCCGGCAGCGCCGCACTCACCACGCTGGCCGACAGCGTCGACCCGACGGTCCTCGCGGCCATCGCCGGCCGCTTCCCCGAGCACCGCGACGCCGACCTCGACCCGGGCATCGCCGCCGTGACCGAGCGTCTGGCCCGGCATCGTCTCGCACAGACCGACGACGCCGCCGAACGAGCCCGGCTCCACCAGGACCTGTCGGCTCGGCTGGCCAACGCCGGCCGGTGGGACGACGCACTGGCCGCCATCGAACAGGCCATGGCCGAATGGGAGCGGGTCAGCGGCACCGATCCGGCCGCCCACCGAGCGGGCCTGGCCCGCTGTCTGATCGACTACGGCCTGGCGCTGTCGCGGGTCGGCCGATTTCCCGAAGCCCTGGCGGCGGAGAACCGGGCCGTGTCACTGCACCGACAGGGGGCCGTGGCACACGATGAACGTCTCGCCGAGGCGCTGAACAACCTCAGCTCCTCGTTGCTGTTCGCCGGCCTGTCCCCTGCGGCGACGGACGTCGCCGAGGAGTCGGTGCGGATCTGCCGGCGCCTGGCGAAAGCCGACCCGGCCACCCACAACGCGGCTCTCGCGCAGTCGTTGAACAGCCTCGCCATCGCGCTGGGGTCCATCGGCCGGTCCAGGAAGGGAGTGGCGGCCGCCCGCGAGGCCGTGGAGATCTACCGCGGCCTCGTCGCGACCAACCGCGCCGCGTACGAGGACGACCTGGCCAGCGCGTTGAACAATCTCGCCGGACTGCTGGACAGCCGACAACGCCCCGACGAGGCGGTGGCCGCCGCCGAGGAGGCCCTGCCGATCCGCCGCCGGCTGGCCCGCGTCAACCCCGGTCCCCACGAATGGCAACTCGCCAGCTTGCTGCACAATCTCGCGATCTTCCTGGCCAAGGCCGACCGCACCGCCGAAGCCGTCACCGCCGCGCGCCAGGCCGTGGAGATCAGCAGGCCGCTCGCCCGCGCCAACCCGGTCATGCACCAGAACCTGCTCATCGGGTCGCTGACCGACCTCGCCGACTTCCTGCGCAGGACCGGCCGGCTCGACGAGGCCCTGACGACGGTGGACGAAGCCGTCGAACTCGCCGGCCTGGACACGTCCTAGCCGTTCGGGAAGCGCTCGTGGTGCCTGCCCAGCGCTTCGCCGCCCTGTCGCAGCACCCGCTGATAGTCCGCGTCGGTGTAGCGGGAACACGGGATCAGCGCCTGATAGGTCAGGCAGGCCTTTTCGTCCAGGACACAGATCTCGTGTCGCAGCGGGAGGTCCGGGTCCAGGCCGAACCGCCGCAGTTCCCGTTCCCGGTGGCGGTCGGGGTGGGCATGGGTCGCGAGCAGCAGTGCCAGACGAGACCGGGCATCGGCGAGGTGTGCGATGAGTTGCGCGGTGTCCACCGGTGCTCCGCCGGCATCGATGCGGGCCGGGTCGGCGACGGCGGCGGCGACGGTCAGCGTCCCGTTCCGGGTCGGGTCGATCGCCTCGTAACGGTCCACCGACCGCCGTGCCGCCGTGACGGCCAGCGGCCCCCGGTCGAGTTCGTCCAGCAGCAAAGCCTGGTTGTAGTACAGCGAGCCGAGAACAGCGAGGTGCCGGCGGTTGCCCGGTTCGATCCTGCGCAGCCGTTCCACTTTCCGCGTCGCGGCCATGTTCTCGGTGAGCGCGCGGGCGAACTGGCCGCCTGCCGCGTAGGAGTCGGCGGCGGCCATGTGCGCTGTCACGGCCGGCTGAAGATCTTCGGCCGATCTCCGGAACACCATTCCGCCGACGGTAGTGGATCCGCGCGGTACCGGTCCCGCCACGCGCGGAAATCCGTTTCCATTGCTACCGGTGGTAGCCTCTTACCTGGTCAGCAATCTGTTGATAGTGGGGGTGCGCTGCGTTTGGGTGTACGTCGAGCCCTGGTTGTTGGCATCGCCGATTTCATGACCACCCCTGCTGTTTCCACGGCCGAATCGGACTCGGTGGTCGAGGAATACGTCGGCCAGGGCAACCGGCCACCGATCCCCTCTGCTGACGAAGCGCTCTGGTCACGACCCGCACCGCGGGTCGACCTGCTGCTCACCCTGGGCTCGCCGCTGGGCATACCGTCAGTGGTGTTCGAACGACTCCTGCCTGCTCCGGTGCACGCGCGTGGCCGCCGCCCGCCCGGCGTCACACACTGGATCAACTTCGCGGATCCGGGCGACATCGTGGCCATTCCCCGATGGCTCGGCAACCGGTTCGACGGAATCGACCGTGACGCCGAACCCAGCATTCACCTGATCGACTTCCATCGGGTGACGTCCTATCTGCGCCACCCGACCACCGCCGCGGCACTGACCCCGTACCTCGGGGACCGGTCGCGGTGATCATCAGCCAGGAAACGGCGGCAGCGGTCGGATCAGCGGGGCGAGTGCCTGCCGTGCCTCCTGCGGCGTGATGAAGTCCGACTCCGGGATCTCCGTGATCTCCCGAAGCTTGGCGTGTTCGTAGACGTGCTCGCCGATCAGCCGCGCCTGATCGTCGTAAGGCCAGTGCATGGAGATCAACTGCCGCACCAGGTAGAACTTGTCCGGGTCCATGCCGGGCAGGGCGCTGCCCCGCGCGTAGGTGTTGAACCACGATTCGGACCCGAACCCCCAGTCGGCTACCGCGATCTGCTCGTCCCGCACCACGATGACATTCGTGCCGCTGTCGGTCAGCGCGGTGTAGAACGCGGAGACCTGGTCGAGACCGTCCAGGGTCTCGCTGGTGTCGTTGGCATCGAGGTAGTAGACAGGATGGTCGACGGTCATGGCCGGGACGAAGATCTGCTGCCACAACCCCGACACCTCGAGCAGAGCGTGCCGTCGGTAGTTCAACAGGATCTGCCGGTGCAACGGATTCTCGGTCGTGAGCAACAGGTCGTCCGCGCCTCTGGTCAGCGTCGTGATGTCGAGTTTGGTCACGCCCCGAGTCTGCCATCGGTTTCGGAGCCGGTGACCGGATCGGGAACAACTGCGTCGGTCCGCCGATTCAGAACAGGATTCCGCCGTACATGGAGATGCCGAGCACCTGCTCGAACAGCACGCTCGTGACGACCCCCATGACGACGGCCGACACGATCGCCAACACCCACGACCGGCGGACTCCGAAGTAGACGAGGAAGAACAACGGTACGGCGATCACGTAACCGAGCAGGACGATGGCGCCGAGGAACCCGCCTGCCCACGCCATCGCGATCGGCACGTCGATCGGCTTCCGCTCGGCATTCGGGGCCGCCGGTTCGTCGTCGGTCGCGACGGTGGCCTCGTGGGCAGCGGGCTGCCGCCGGGTGACTTCGCTCGCGGCCTGCGACGCGGGCTGCGAACTGAGTCCGCCTGCCGTCGGGTCACCGTGGCTGAACTTCCACATTCCCGGCACGAACCAGCCGATCAACTGCACGACGGCCGCGACGAGGGCGACGATCCCGACGACGGTCGGGATCTGCCGGCCGATCGGCGGGTAGCCTTGCGCCACCGCGAGGTAGCCGCCGATGGCGAGCACGAGCACGACGTCGAAGACCAACTCGCCCTTCGACCTGGTGGCGGGCGTCGTCGTCCGGTCGGTGGTGGGCATGTCGCTCATCGCGGTAATCCCTTCTCGGAGCCGCTCGGGGCGCGGTCGCCTGCGACCACGGAGGCGCCGCCCGCCGCCACGGCTTCGTCGACAGCGGTGACGTCACCACCGTCCGATCGCCGCGCGGTGTCACCGCGCCGGCCGCGCAGGCGGATCTTCTTCAACAGCGGGCTGAACAGGCTGAGCAGGATGATCGCGACCATGAGCGCGGTGAGTGGTCGCTCCAGCGACGCCCAGCCCTGGAGGTTGCGAACCAGATACAGGTTGTCCTCGACCACCTTGCCGAGCAGGAAGCCGATCATGGCCGCCGGCACCGAGTAGCCGAACCGCACCATCGCCCAGCCGGCGACGCCGAACGCGAACACGGCGACGGTCTGCGAGATCTCCTGGGTCGCGGCGTAGACACCGAGGAACCCCAGTGTCAGTACGAACGGGACGAGGGTCCGGCTGGGAACACGGGCCAGCCGGGCGAGCCCGGGCGCCATCCCGAGGCCCATC
>DASZXM010000341.1:0-3003 GCA_035546415.1 Pseudonocardiaceae bacterium | reverse complement strand
GTTCGCGCCCATCACCACGTGCGCCGTCGCGACGGCTCACGGCCACCGGTGCCGCCTGTCCTGGCGGCCCCGGTGGTGGACGCTCACACGCACCTGGATGCCTGTGGTGCCACCGATCCCGACGGCGTGCGGGAGATGGTGGACCGCGCCGAGTCGGCCGGGGTCGGCCGGGTCGTCACCGTGGCCGACGACCTCGACGCCGCCCGGTCGGCCGTTGCGGCGGCCACCTGGGACCCCAGGGTGTTCGCCGCCGTCGCGATCCACCCGACCCGTACGGGTGACTTCGGGGCGGCGGAACGGGCCGCCGTGACGGAACTGGCGGCTCACCCGCGCGTGGTCGCGGTCGGCGAGACCGGCCTGGACTACTACTGGGACTACGCGACGCCGGACGACCAGCGGGCCGCGTTCCGCTGGCACATCGGGCTGGCCAAGGAACTGGGCAAGCCGCTGATGATCCACGACCGCGACGCGCACGAGGACGTGTTGGCGATCCTGGACGCCGAAGGACCACCGGACACGGTGATTTTTCACAGTTATTCCGGGGATCTGGCAATGACGAAGCGGTGTGTGGACGCCGGCTACGTACTGTCCTTCTCCGGCACCGTGACCTTCCGCAACGCACCCGCGCTGCACGAGTCCGCCCGGCACGTGCCGGGTGGGCAGTTGCTGGTGGAGACGGACGCGCCTTTCCTGACGCCGCATCCGTTCCGTGGTCGGCCGAACGAGCCCTACTGCGCCGCCTACACCGTCCGAGGGTTGGCCCAGCTACGGTCCGTCAGCGAGTTCGATCTCTGTGAGTCACTGCGGGGTAACGCTGAACGGGTGTTCGGTCTGGACCGGTCGGCGTAGTCGGAGCGCGGCGTACGGCTGTGAAATCACACCCTCGTGTGACGAACGGCACGTATTTTCCGGGGAGTGTTTGCGCAACCCGCCGGAACCCGTTACGGTCCCGTGACCGATGCCCCTAACGGACCAAGGGCCGAGAACGGTTCGCCGTCCGGGAAGGGCACCCCGCAGTCGAAGCGACGTTGCATCGGGGCCGGACCCGCCCAAGCCAGGGCGCGCGACGGGACACGCGCTTGCTACGGGAGCTGAAGCACCACCGAGTACCGCACGGAACAGGAGGACGGGATACCGAGGACATCGACGCTGATGTGATTCGACCCCGTCCACGTGCGGAACGCGTATGGAGGTAACGGCCCTGTGATCGCGAGCGGTGACTATCGCAGCCGGACCATGTCCGGCGAGCGCAGCGGTAGAGCCCAGATGGACTGGTTCACCGACACCACCCCGCCCGGCTACGACCTGCCACCCGGTCATCCGTCCGCCTACTTTCCCCGCACGGACTACAGCCAGACCCAGACGAACGTTCTCGCGCCACAGCACCCCAACGAGATGAGTGCTGTCACCTCCGCCTTCAGCGTCACCACGCAGGACGTGCTCGAAGTCCTCGGCCCCGACGCCGACGACCTCCTCGCCACCGCGAACCTCGACCTCGACGGCCTGATCTCCATGATCAACGCCGAGACCACGATGATTCCTCGGATCGACGAGGAACTCGAGGCGATGTTCGCCGCCGAGTCCGCCGAGGAGCCGGACTACTACGGTGCGGCGCAGGCCGACGAAGCGCCCGTCGAGAGCATCGCGAAGCGCTGGAAGAAGCGGTTCCTCAAGGCCACCATCGCCGCCATCCTGATGTCCGCCACCGGCGGCGCCGCCATGGCCGTCGCGATGGACAAGGACGTCACGGTCGACGTCGACGGCCACGAGTCGCACATCCGCACCTACGACGCCACCGTCGGCGCCGTGTTGCACGACCAGGGCATGCAGATCGGCCCGCACGACGCGCTGTCCCCGTCGCCGAACGCGCCGGTGACCGACGGCGGCAAGATCATGCTGGAGCGCGGCCGCCAGATGCACCTCACGGTGGACGGTGTCGCGAAGACCCAGTGGACCCGCGCGACGACGGTCGGCGACGCGCTGCGGCAGTTGAACGTCGACACCGACGGCGCCTGGGTGTCCACCGGTCCGAACACGCAGATCCCGCTGTCCGGCATGGCCGTCACGGTCCGCACGCCGCAGCAGGTGACCATTCTGGACGGTGCGGGCAGCCCGCGTCAGGTCACCACGACCGTCGCCACCGTCGGCGACCTGTTGCACCAGCAGCACATCTCGCTCGGCCCGAACGACGCCGTCAGCCCCAGCCTGACGCTGCCGATCAAGGCCGGCATGCAGATCTCCATCAGCCGCAACGGCACCTCGGTCATCACCGTCACCCAGACGATCACGCCGCCGGTCCAGACCATCCAGGACCCGACGATGAACGAGGGCACCGAGAAGGTCACCAACCCTGGCACGCCGGGCTCGGAGATCGTCACCTACCGGGTCACCAAGCACAACGGCAGGGAGACCAACCGGGTCCAGCTCTCGGTCAAGGTCACCAAGAAGGCCGTCGCGAAGGTGGTCCGCCAGGGCACCAAGGCGCTGCCCGGCGACGCCGTCTGGGACGAGATCGCGCAGTGCGAGTCCGGCGGCAACTGGCACATCAACACCGGCAATGGCTACTACGGCGGCCTGCAGTTCAACCAGGCCACGTGGGACTCCAACGGCGGCCAGCAGTACGCCCCGCGCGCCGACCTGGCGACCAAGGCCCAGCAGATCGCGGTCGCCGACCGGGTCCGCGCGGCCCGCGGCCTCGAACCGTGGCAGTGCGCGGCCGAACTCGGCCTGACCTGAGTGCGACGGTAGTCTCCGCCGGGTGAGTGCCCTGCTCGGTCCGGCTGACGTCCGGTCGCTCGCGGCCACGTTGGACGTCCGGCCCACCAAGCGGCTCGGTCAGAACTTCGTGCACGACGCCAACACGGTGCGCCGTATCGTGGCCGCCGCCGACCTGACTCCGGACGACGTCGTCCTGGAGGTCGGTCCCGGCCTGGGCTCGTTGACACTGGCGCTGCTGCCGGCAGCGGCGGCCGTCGTCGCCGTGGAGATCGACCCGGTCCTGGC
>DASZXM010000340.1:0-6374 GCA_035546415.1 Pseudonocardiaceae bacterium | reverse complement strand
GCCGCCTTGACCGCGTCCAAATGGGTCGAACCGCAGCCGTCATTGATGTTCAGACCGTCCGGCGCGGCGTGGATCGCGGTCACGTCGGCACCGGCCCGGCGGTACACGCTCGGCGCGACGGCCGACGCGGCGCCGTTGGCGCAGTCGACGACGATCCGCAGGCCGGACAGGGAGCCGCCGGCGGCGGACAGCAGGTGTTCCTCGTACCGCAGCACGGCTTCGGTGGCGTCGGTGATCCGTCCCACCGCGGCGCCCGTCGGGCGGGTGAACGGCTGCTCCAGGGCCGCCTCGATCTCGTCCTCGACGGCGTCGGGCAGCTTGTGCCCGCCTGCCGCGAACAGCTTCACGCCGTTGTCCGGCATCGCGTTGTGCGACGCCGAGATCATCACGCCGAAGTCGGCGCCCAACGCGCCCACCGAGTACGCGACGGCGGGTGTGGGCAGCACGCCCAGCCGCAGCACGTCGGCGCCCGCGGACGCGAGGCCGGCCACGACGGCCGCCTCCAACATCTCGCCGCTCGCCCTGGGGTCCCGGCCGACCACCGCGACCTGGCGGTGGGAACGGTCGTGCTCGGTGAACACCCTGGCGGCCGACGCCGCCACGGACATCGCCAGCTCGGGGGTCAGTTCGGCGTTAGCCAGTCCGCGAACGCCATCGGTGCCGAAAAGGCGAGCCATCGTGGCATGACCTCCTGATCGTCAGGTGAGAAACAACACGGGAGCAGACACCCGAACGACGGATGACTGCTCCCGTGGGTTGCCCTGGCTGCTCCAGCCCAGGTCAGCGCTTGCTGTACTGAGGCGCCTTGCGGGCCTTCTTCAGGCCGTACTTCTTGCGCTCCTTCACCCGCGCGTCACGGGTGAGGAAGCCTGCCTTCTTCAGCGGCGGGCGGTCGTCGGGCTCGACCTCGATCAGGGCCCGCGCGATCGCCAGCCGCAGCGCACCGGCCTGGCCGGTGATGCCACCGCCGCGCAGGTTCGCGAAGACGTCGAACGACTCGGGCTTCTCCACCGTCACGAGGGGTTCACGGATCAGCTGCTGGTGCACCTTGTTCGGGAAGTACTCCTCAAGGGTGCGGCCGTTCAGCGTGAACTTGCCGGTGCCGGGCACCAGGCGGACGCGGACGATGGCCTCCTTGCGGCGGCCGACCGTCTGCGCGGGCTTGCCGGGGATGACCGGGCGCGAAGCCGGGCGGGCCGGCGCGTCCTCGACCTCAGCGGCCTCGGTGACCTCGGCGGCCTCGGTGTCAGGAGTGGTCACTGCTTCCTCGATGGTCTGCTCTTCTGCGCTGGTCACCGGTTCACCTTGCTCTTCTCGTCGATGACGAAGGGCTGCGGCTTCTGCGCCTCGTGCGGGTGGTTCGGGCCCGCGTACACCTTCAGCTTGCTGGCCATGGCACGGCCCAGCCGGTTGTGCGGCAGCATGCCCTTGATGGTCTTCTCCAGCAGGCGCTCGGGCTGCTTGTCCAGCATCTCGCCGAACGAACGCTTGCGCAGACCGCCGGGGTAGCCGCTGTGGCGGTAGACGAACGCCGTGTCCCGCTTGTTGCCGGTCAGCGCGACCTTCTCCGCGTTGACGATGACGACGAAGTCACCGGTGTCCACATGCGGGGCGTAGGTGGGCTTGTGCTTGCCGCGCAGCAGCGTCGCGACCTGCGTGGCAAGCCGGCCGAGCACCACGTCCTCGGCATCGATCACATGCCAGGCGCGGGTTACCTCGCCGGCCTTCGGGCTATACGTGCGCACGGGTCTACCTTCGTCATCACTACTCGTCAGGGGCAGGTGTGCGGCCGCTCCTGATGCGGCCTCACGCCTGGATCAGGAACCGCACGGCCGCATGACACCACGCGACGTGCTGAACTCCGCACTTCAACGTAAGAAGATACCTGCCGCCTCGTACCACGGTCAAAACGCCCCCGCAGTCCGGCGGCCGACTACTCCACGTTACCACAGCGCGACGATGGCCCGGGGACGGTGTCCCCGGGCCATCGATGCGACTGCGAGCGCCGTGCTCAGCCCCACATCTTCGCGTTGCCCGACTCCGTGGCCTGGTAGCTCTCGGACGCGGCGTGCACCGCGGTCGAGATCTTGGCCAGCACCTGCTGCAGGTCCTCGGCGGACTGGAACCACTTCGCCTTGGTCTGCTTGTAGCCGTCCGACGCGGAACCGTCCCAGATCTGGTCCAGGTTCGAGATCTGCTGCTTGAGGCTGTCCAGCAGCTGCTCGATGTTGTTGGCCTGCTGACCGATGCCCTGCGCCAGCGAGGTCACCTGGCCGAAATCGACCTTGACCATGTCACCCGACATTGTTCCCTCTCCTTAAAGCCATACGCGTGAACGAAATCAACGACTGTGTGTGAACCACGGAACGAGACCGGACGGCGGGAAGGCCGTCCGCCGGCAGAATCAGCCGTTGAGCGCGTTCGCGATCGCGCTGACGTCCTGGGCCGACTGCTCTTCCTGCTGCTGGTAGGCCTTGGCCGACCCGGCGATCGCCTCGGCGATCTGGTTCAGGGCGTCGTTCAGGTTCTTGGCGTCGCCGGCGAACTTCTCCATCAGGCTCTGGAAGGCGGTGTGCGCCTGGCCGGCCCACGCACCGGCAACACCCTCGACCTCGGAGTCCAGCTGCTTCAGCGCGTTCATCAGCTGCTCGTTGGTGTCTTCCATCTGCTTGCCAGCCTGGATCAGTTCCGGTGCACCGGTCTGGTAACCAGCCATCGCGGTTGGCCCCCTTCGTGAGTCTTGGGTCGACGTACGTTCTTGGGTCGTACATCTGCTACGACGGAACCCTCCCACGGACGGTTCCCCTTCGTCGCGCAATTACGCGAAGTGGTTGCGGTCGTAAACGTTCGCGCTAGTAAATCTCGTCACCGCATGATTCGCTGATGCGAAAAGTCCTCGTCATCGTCACCCCCACGGGCGATCGGCCGCCTCGATCCGGTGGACCGCAGTGGACCGGGAGTGGTTACGGGTTCGGGCGGTCGCACCAGTTCGGCCCCGCTGGGCAGGTCCTGGACGGGCAGTCCGTTGTGGGCACGGAACCCGGCGGCGGCCCTGCGCAAGCCCTCGTCGGTGAGCCGGTCCGCGGTCACCTTCATGCCGCCCGACTTCACCTGGTCGGCCAGCTGGCGGGTCTCCCGGCGGAACTTCGCGCTGGTCTCGCGCGCCTCCGACGCCACCCGGCGGGCGCGCACCACGGCCGCGTCCAACTCACCGGAGAACTGCCGCACGGCATCCGTGAAGCCTCGTGGATCGGTCATCATCGCCCCCTCAGCCGGTGATCGTCAGACCCCCGACCACCTGTTCACACGCCTTCGTGACGGACTGCTGGTCCGCGGTCGGGTACTGGCAGCCCACACTCACCTGCACCTTGCCCTGGAACATCACGTACCAGTCGACGGTCGCGTCGTTACCCGGTTGTTGATAGTAGGCCACCGTGCGGTTCGCGAATGTCAACGACGATTCGAAATTGAGATAACCGGCCTGATCGACCGCCGGCCGCAATTCGGTGACCGCGCGATCGCGATCCTTGGTGCTGTCGTAGGAAAGCCGGTATTCCCGTACGTAAATCGCGTCGCCACCGGTTGGTGCGGCCGTCGGCGTGATCTGCACCTCCAGGTTGGGCGCGTTGCTCGCCGACTCCGACCAGCCCTTCGGGGTGTTGAACTTGTAGTCGTACTGGGCGATCAGCTGCTCGCCGGGGGGTGTCGTCGTCGTGGTCTGCTGGGTGGCGTCGCCCCGGTTGCCGTACCAGAGGATGCCGGCGGTCGCGCCCGCGACCAGCACCACGGCCAGCCCGCCCACCAGCAAGCGTTTGCGACCTCGGCCGGCGCGCGGCTTCGCGGCGGGCGGCGGGATCGTCGACATCGGCGAGGGCGGCGGCATCGGCGGCCGCCGCACGAACTGGTTGGGCATCGGCAGCCGACCGGCCTGCGGATACTGCTGCGGCCGAGGCGCGGGCGCAGCGGGTGGGGTGTTCACCATCGCGGGCGGCTTGGTCGCCATCGCGACGGTGGGCACGCCGGGCGGCGGCGTGCCCATGGCGACCGTCGGCCGCTCCTGCGGGGGCAAGCCGCCGGTGCGCAGCGGATCCAGCGACACCGCGCGCAGCGCCCCCCTGGCCACCACCGTTTCCGGCTGATCCAACGTGGTCGGAATCACACCGAGCCGCTGGTACACCAGGCGGCCCACGAGCGGGATCCGGCTGGAACCGCCGACCAGGAACACGCCGGACAACTCGTCGGGCCGCAACCCCGCCTGGGTGATCGTCTCCACGGTCAGCGCGACAGCGCGACGCAGCGGGCCGGCGATCAGCTTCTCCAGGTCGTCCCGGGTCACGTGCGCGTCCGGGAACGGCGGCGGCATCGGCACATCCGTGTACGTGTGCCGGGACAGTGTCTCCTTCGCACCGCGCACGTCCTGCCGCAGCACGCGGCGGCGGCGCCGATCGGACATCTCCCGGCCCTCGGTCAGCGCCCGCCAGTCGTCCTTGTTCGACTCCGGGATCAGGCCGCCGACGTGCTCCAGCAGCATCTGGTCGATGTCCGCGCCACCGAAGTTCGGGTCGCCATGCGTTGCCAGCACGGCGAAACCGGCCACCGTGTGGCCCTGGTCGGCACCCTGCTGCCGCCGCACCACGCTCACGTCGACCGTGCCACCGCCCAGGTCCAGCACGGCCAGTGCGGCGTTGTCGGGCATGGAGTGGCTCGCGGCGTGAAACACCGCCGCCGCAACGGGTTCGGGCACCAGCACGACCTCGGCCGCCAGGCCCGCGGCGGCCTGTCGCAACACCCTCGTGCGGATCGCGCCCCAGTCCGCCGGATGCGTCAGCACCAGCACGTCCACCGGCGCGTTCCCAGCCAGCCTGCGCGCCTCCGCGACAGCCCGGCCCAACACGGCGCGCACCACGTCCAGCACGCTGATCACCGTGTTGCCCAGCAGCAGCTCGCCCTCGTCGATGCGGCGCTTCGGGTTCGGTTCGTACCGGGACGGGTCGATCGCGGCCTGACGTTCGGCCTCGTGGCCGACGAACAGCGTGCCGTCCTGGGCGGCGAAGACCGCGGACGGCACGAGCGGCTGCCCATCGACGGCGACGACCTGTGGTTCCCGCCCGCCGACGGAGATCGCGACGCAGGTACTCGACGTACCGAAGTCGACCGCGACGTGCAGCGTCATCCGCGCCTCCCGGCTGGCTACCCGGGTGAACGATCTTTTCGCCCACCCGGGTAACGAACCCTAGCGTCCGTCACTCAGGCTGCAGCCAGGCCACCTGCATCCGCTGTTGGCCCAGCTTGCGGCTGATGATCGTGCCCCGGCCGGGTGGCTGCTGGCTCGGTTTCACCGTGCCCCACAGCACACCCTCGTCCTTGCTGCCGCTGCCGATCATCGCGGGCGACGAGATCTCCTTGAGCTTGCCGATCACCGGGTCGTACGTGGACCGCGACGCACCACCGGTGCGGCGGGCGACGATCATGTGCAGACCGACGTCCTTCGCCTGCGCCAGGAACTCCGACAGCGGCTGCAACGGGTTGCCCGCCTGCGTGGCCACCAGGTCGTAGTCGTCGACGATCACGAACAGCTCCGGGCCCTTCCACCAGGACCTGGTGCGCAACTGTTCCTGCGTCACGTCCGGGCCCGGCAGCCTGCCGGTCATCGAGTTCTTGACGTCCTTGATCATGCCCTGCAACTGGTTGCCGGACACGGCGTAGCTGAGCAGGTGGTCGGTGTTGATGAACCCCAGCATGGTGCGCCGGTAGTCCACCAGGAGGATCAACGCCTCCTTCGGCGTGTAGTTGTTCATGATGCCGCGCACGATGGTGCGCAGCATGTTCGTCTTGCCGGACTCGCCGTCGGCGAACACCACGAAGTGCGGTTCGGCGTCGAAGTCCAGGTACACGGTCGCCAACTCGTCCTCGTTGACGCCGATCGGCACCAGATCCTTCTTCGGCAACCGCTGCGGGACCTGCATCTGCTCGTAGCGCAACAGGTCGGGCAGCAGCCGGACCTGCGGTGCGGTACGCCCCCGCCAGGAACCGCGGATCTTCGCCGCCGCGTCCTGCACGCCCGCGGCGACCGACTCCGGGTCGCTGGACGCGTCGATGCGCGGCAGGCCGGTGAGGAAGTGCAGCTTGTCCCGGGTCAACCCGCGACCGGGCCGGCCCGCCGGGACGTTGACCGCGGTCCGGCGGTCCACATCGGACTCGGACGGGTCACCGAGGCGCAGCTCGAACCGGGTGCCCATGAGGTCCTTCAGCGCCGGGCGGATCTCCGCCCACCGGTTCGCCGCGACGACCACGTGCACGCCGTAGGACAGACCCTGCGCGGCCAGCTGCACGACCTGCTGTTCCAGTTCCTCGAACTCCTGCCGGAAGTTCAG
>DASZXM010000339.1:0-2740 GCA_035546415.1 Pseudonocardiaceae bacterium | reverse complement strand
GCACGATGTCGCCGTCCTCGGTCAGCCGGGCCAGGTCGCGGCGGATGGTGGACGCCGACACGCCGAACAGCGCGACCAGTTCCTCGACCTCGACCGCGCGGGTGCGCAGGAGTTCGGCGATACGGGCCCGGCGCTGGATTCGGTTCATGCCGCGGTGCCGGCGATGTCGAACGCGGCGCTGGTGGGGATGTCAGCGACGACGGTGAGCCCTGCGCTCATCGCACCTCCGTTTCGATCGACGCGACCGTACCCCGCGTGCGCACTACGGGCAACGAAGCACGCTGGGCGCGCACAACGCGCAGTACGAGCCGGGCGGTCACCGCCGACGGCAGTGTGGGTGACTATCCGCAGCCCGAAGCCCTGGCCACGGCATTCGGTTGCCGCCGCGCCGAGCACCGTTGCGATGCGCGCAACGCGCACTGCTGCCGAGCAAGTCTTGCGCGAATCGCGCAGCATGGTTATGTTGTGCGCACTCTGCGCACTGCCTGGCGGCGTCCCGCCAGGAGCCGTGCTCCGGTCACGGGAGGTTTGATGGGCGACACGACGAAGGCGTCGGGCAACGTGTTCCTGGTCTGGCTCACGGTGTTCCTCGGGTGGTCGGTGACCGCCCTGGACCTGCAGATCGTGAGTTTCGTGCAGGGACCGATGGCTGCCTCGCTGCACGTGAGCACCGGGACGGTCGGCAACGCGTTCTTCCTGTACGCCGTCGGCCTCGGCCTCGGGGCGCTGTTCCTCGGCTACTTCAGCGACCTGTTCGTCGGTCGCAAGCGCGCGTTCATGTACGGCATCCTGGGCACGGTCGTCATGACCGGCCTCACCGGGTTCGTGCAGGACGCCCCGGAACTGATGGTGGTGCGGTTCCTCGCCGGTGTGTTCTCCGGCGGCGAGTGGGCGATGGGCCTGGCCATGCTGTCGGAGTTCGCGCCCGCCAAACGCCGCTCCCTGCTGCTGGCCGGCACCCAGGCCGGCGTCGGCGTCGGCTACGGGTTGGCCAACCTGTTCGCGCAGACCTTCGCCTCGCCGACCGTGCTCGGCTGGCGCTGGGCGTACTTCGCGTCCTTCGTGTTCGCGGCGCTGGCGTACCTGGTGCGGCTGCGCCTGCACGAGTCACCACAGTGGACCCGGATCAGCGCGGCCCGCGACCGGGCGCCGGGAGAGGTCGCGCAGGGGCTGCGTGCGCTGTTCGCCAAACACCAGGTGCGCTACACGGTGATCGCCCTCCTGGTGGCGTTCCTGATCGGCGCGCCGCAGGGCGGCTGGGACTTCTCGTACCCCGCCTGGTACGCCCACGGCGGCATCACCGGGCAGCCGATCCCGGCCGTTTCCGGAACCACGATCACCTACGCCTACGAAGTGGCGCTGCTGGTGTCCACGGTCTTCGGCGGCTGGTTCATGGACAAGGTGTCGGCCAAGTGGATGCTGCCGTTCGTGTGGATCGCGGTGCCGTTCACGATCCTGATCTGGCAGGCGCCGTTCACCCAGGGCGCGGTGCCGGTGGCCGCGTACCTGTTCATCGCCGGCTTCTTCCGGCAGCTGGGCTGGAGTGTCACGGCCGCGTACTTCGTGGTGCTGTTCCCGACCCGCATCCGCGGCGTGGGGATGGGCCTGGCCGTGGTCGCCGAGTGGATGTTCGGGTACGGCGCGTCGGCGTTCTGGGGTTCGAGCCTGGTCAGCGCGGGCAACTGGAACCTCTTCTGGCTGCTGCAGGTGATCCTGCTGGCCCTGATTCCGATCCCGATGGTGATCGCGGGCGTGGAGACCAGGGGGCGCACACTGGACTTCCAGGAGGACGAGGCCATGCTGGCCGCGTCGGAAGGAGAGCACAGTGCGCACGCCTGACCCGTCCGAGATCGGCCGTGTCGGCGGGCTGGGCCCCACCGACGTGCTCGCGGCGCTCGGCGCGGCCCGCAGCGGCCGGGTCTACGACCTGGACGCGGGCCGGTTCGTCGGCATGCCGCAGTGGGACGGACACCCGACGTTCAGCCTGACGCCGTACCGCACACCACACGGCGTCCGGCTCGCCGGGGACGTCGAACTGTTCGCCCCGGAGCGGAACGCGGCGGGCATCGGCATGGTGACCGAGTTGATGGTCACCGGCATGCACACCGGCACCCACCTGGACGCCCTGTGCCACATCACCGACGGCGAGGACACCTGGTTCGGCGGGTACTCCGCCACGGACCACTGCGGTGACTTCGGCCCCGTCCGAGCGGACGCGGCCACCATCCCGCCGATCGTCACCCGTGGTGTGCTGCTCGACGCGGCGACCCACCTCGGCGAGCCGTTCCTGCCGCGCGGCCACGGCCTCGGACGGGACGTGTTGGATCAGATCGCCCGGGCACAGGGCACGGAGATCCCGCCGAACAGCTGTGTGCTCATCCGGACGGGCCTGATGTCGGTCTGGCCGGACCGCGCGCGCTATGCGGCAACCGACGGCGCGGGCCCCGACCTGGACGGGGCCCGCTGGCTGATCGACGACAAGGAGTGCGCGGTCCTCGGGTCCGACACGTCCACCGTCGAACAGATCCCGTCCGCCGACCCGAACAATCCGCACCCGGTGCACCACTTCGCCCTCCGCCGGCGTGGCGTGCACCTCCTGGAGAACGCGTTCCTGGAGGACCTCGCCCGCGACCGGGTCTACGAGTTCCTCCTGATCTGCCTGCCCCTCAAGGTCGCCGGCGCGACCGGCTCCATGGTGCGCCCGGTGGCTATCGCCTGAACTCTGACAGGTCGACGCCTT
>DASZXM010000338.1:0-2091 GCA_035546415.1 Pseudonocardiaceae bacterium | reverse complement strand
CGCGGCTGGCACTGGACGACCACCGCAGGCGGTTCATCGCCGCGCACGGCGTGGCACGCGTGATCATCGGGCACTGGCTGTCCGTGCCGGCCGAGGACATCGGCTGGCGGCGCGGCCCGCACGGCAAGCCGGAACTCGTCGGCTTCCCGGTGCACGTCAACCTGACCCACTCCAGTGACGTGGCGCTGCTGGCGATCAGCGAGCACCGCCACTGCGGTGTCGACGTGCAGCGGCTGCCCGACACCACCCAGGCGGTCCGGTTGGCCCGCCGGGTCTTCCCGGCCGACGAGGCCGCGCGCGTCACGTCGCCGGAGCTGTTCGGCGTCCTGTGGACCCGCAAGGAGGCGTGCCTCAAGGCCACCGGCGGCCGCCTCGTGCCCGGCCTGCGCCTGCCGGTGGGCGGGCCGGTGGTGCCCGGGCCGTACGTGGTGCGCGACCTGCCGGTGCCGGACGGCTTCCGGGCCGCCGCCGCGCTGGCCGGTGCGACGCCGTACCGGGTCGCGCGGCACTGGTGGCCACCCGAACTCGACCACGAGATCCCCGACATGATGGCGGTGCAGACATGTTCGACAGTCAGCTAGCGGAGGACGTCCGCCCGGTGGCGACCAGCGCGCCCGGGGTGTACCTGTTCCCGGAGTCGTTCGAGACGGTCGTCGGGCGGTTGCGGCAACGCATCGCGGCACTGGCCGCCGACGAACCGGTGCGCCGCCTGGCCATCCCGCCGGTGATCTCCCGGCACACCATCGAACGCGCCGGTTACGTCCGGACGTTCCCGCACCTGCTGGGCACCGTGCACAGCTACACCGGCGACGCCCGCCGCTGGGGCACGCTGGCGCCGCTGGTCGACGAGGGCGGTGACTGGCATGCCGACCAGGCGATCAGCGACCTGGTCCTGCTACCCGCCGCGTGCTACCCGGTGTACCGGACACTGGCCGACGAATCCCTTGCCGGACCGAGGAAGTTCGCCGTCGAGGGCACCTGCTTCCGGCAGGAGGCGACCAGCGAGCCCGGCCGGCTGCGGTCGTTCCGGATGGTCGAGATCGTCACGGCCGCCACCGAGGAGTACTGCGTCGAATGGCGGGCGCACTGGCTGGAACGCTCGGCGGGCTGGCTGCGGTCGCTGGGCCTGGACGTGTCGATCGACGTCGCCGACGACCCGTTCTTCGGTCCCGGCAAGAAGCTCTACCAGGCGGCCCAACGGATGCAGGAGCTGAAGCTGGAGCTGCGGGTGCCGCTGGCCGACGGGCTGGTGCAGGCCGTGGCGTCGGCGAACTTCCACAAGGACCACTTCGGTGAGGCGTTCGCGTTCACCGTCGACGGCAGCGTCGGCAACACGTCGTGCATGGCGTTCGGCCTGGAGCGCATCGCGCTGGCCCTGGTGCACGCACACGGCCCCGACGTCCTGGCGGTGCTCGGTGACTGACGACGCACGCCTCTACCGCACCATCCGGTTCATCCGGCGGTTCGAGGAGCGGTCGATCGACCTGGTGGCAGCGGGCGAGATCGCCAGCGGCATCCACCCGTGCATCGGCCAGGAGGCCGTGGCGGTCGGCGTGTGCTCGACGCTCACCGACGACGACGTCGTGCTCAGCAGCCACCGCGGCCACGGCCACCTGCTGGCCAAGGGCTGCGACCCGGCCCGGGTGCTGGCCGAGATGTGCGGCCGGGTGACCGGCATCGACAAGGGCCGCGGCGGTTCGTTCCACCCGTCGGACGTCAGCGCGAACGTCTACAACGCGACCGGCACGGTCGGGCACGGCGCCGCGATCGCGGCCGGTGTCGCGTGGTCGATTCCGGCGGGTCGGGTCGTGGTGAGCTTCTTCGGTGACGGCGCGGTCACGCAGGGCTCGCTGCTGGAGGGCTTCAACCTGGCCGCCCTGCTGCGACTGCCGGTGGTGTACGTGTGCGAGAACAACGGCTACGCGACGACCCTGCCGGTCGACACGGCGGTCGCCGGGTCGATCACCGGCCGTGGCGCGGCGTTCGGCATCCCGTCGACCACAGTGGACGGTCAGGACGTGGCCGTCGTCCGGGCGGCCGCCGCCGAGGCGGTGGCGCGGGCCAGATCCGGCGGCGGACCGTCGCTGATCG
>DASZXM010000337.1:0-2197 GCA_035546415.1 Pseudonocardiaceae bacterium | reverse complement strand
GCCGTCGGTGCTCGCGGCGTAGGACAGGAAGTCCTTCAGCGCGTCCAGCTTCGCCGGGTCGTTGCCCTTCGAGCAGACGATCTCGTACGTGACCAGCACGGCCGGGTAGGCGTCGGTGTCCGTGTTGGTGTAGTCGAACGCCAGCGTCAGGTCGTTGCCGGTGCCGGTGACCTGGGCCTTGGAGATGAAGTTCGTGGTGTTCTGCTGGGTCAGCTCCACGAACTTGCCGGCGGCGTTGCCCACCTTGGCGTACGGGATGCTCGACTGGGTCGCGTACGACAGTTCGAAGTAGCCGATGCCGCCGGCCGTGTTCTTCACGTCCTTGGCCACCAGCGAGCTGCCCTTGTCACCCTGGCCGCCCGGGCCCGGCCACTGCTTGTTGGCGCCGTAGGTCCAGTCGGTCTTGGCCTCGTTGGCGAGGTAGTTGCTGAAGTTGTAGCTGGTGCCGGACGTGTCCGACCGGTGGAACGTCTGGATGCCGGTGCTGGGCAGGTTGGCACCCGGGTTGTCCGCCTTGATGGCGGCGTCGTCCCACTTGGTGATCTTGCCGCTGAAGATCTTGGCCAGCGTGCTGGCGGACAGGTTCAGGCTGCTCACGCCGGGCAGGTTGTAGCCGACCGCGATGGCACCGGGCACCATCGGCAGGTCGATCGCCGGGCCGCTCTTGCAGCGGGCGTCGGCCTTCGGCTTGTCCTTGGCGGACAGCGCGTAGTCCGAACCGGCCCAGTCGACCGTGCCGGCCTGGAACTGGGACACGCCGGCACCGGAACCGCCGAGGCCGTTGTTGATGTTGACGCTGGCGCAGGCGTTCTCGTAGTTCTTGCTCCACAGGCTGACCGCGGCCGCCTGGGCGGTGGAACCGGCGAGGGTGAGGTTCGCCGAGCCCGACGGGCACTTGATGTTCGCTGTCGAGGCCGCGGAGCTACCGCCGCTGCCACCCGTGCTCCCGGTCGAGTTGTTGTCGGTGCCGCAGGCAGCCAGCAGCAGGGTGCCGGCAGCGGCGAGGCCGAGCACGGCAGCGCCGTGCCGTTTGATCTTCACCTGTGATCCTCCATGTCGATGCTCGATGCCGCGAGCGAACTACGACCGAGTCTTGACACGCGACTGGGCCGTCGCTTGACACGGACGGTAGGCAGCGCCGGTGGACGGCCGGCCGGTTTCAGGTGAACAGAGAGTGAACTTGACACGCCAGGTGATGAGTCACACCGCCATTGGTGTGGTACCGCGCTCAGTCCGTGACCTGGCTGTTTGCAGTACGTGATGGAACGGTCAGCGTGCGTACTGGACGTCGGCGTCCCAGAACGTGAAACCAAGTTTCTCGTAGACGGCCAACGCGGGAACGTTGTCCGACTCCACGTAGAGCATCACGTTCCGCACACTCCGGACGTCCCGGAGATATTCCAGCCCGGCCAGGGTCAGTGCTTTGCCCAGGCCGCCGCCCTGCGCGTTCGGGTGGACGCCCACGACGTACACCTCGCCCATCGGCTCCCCGCCGACAGCCGGGTGCACCTTCGTCCAGTGGAAGCCGAGCACCGTGTCGTCGGCGTCCACGGCGAGTAGGAAGCCCGCCGCGTCGAACCACGGCTCCCGCTCGGCGGCGCGCACATCGTCCGCGGTCAGCGTGCCCTGCTCCGGATGCCACGCGAAGGCCAGCCGGTTCACCTCGACGACGGCGTCCTCGTCCGCGCCCGGCCGGAAAGCCCGCAACCGCACGCCGTCGGGCAACCTCACGGCCGGCAGCCGGTCGGCCAGCGGCATCCGCAGCCGGCGCAGCTCGCGGACCCGCTGGAAGCCGAAACGCCGGGCCAGCGCGGCCGCGGCCGGCTGGTCGCCGTGTGCCCAGACCCGCAGGCTGTCGCCGGGCTCCGCGTCCTCGGCGATGCCGGCCCGCTCCAACAGGCCGCGGACCAACCGGCCGCCGATGCCCTGCCGCCGGTCGGCCGGCCGCACGACCAGTTCGGCGACGAGCCTGCCGAACGCGTCGCCCTCGGCGTTGAGGTGGACGCAGCCGACGAGGTGGCCGCCAGCAGGGTCGCCGCCGGCAGCGTCGCCGCCGGTACTGGCGAGCAGCACCTCACCGCCGTGGAACTCGCCGGGCACGCCGGCACCGGCGGGCAGCGCGGGCCGACCGTCCACTGCGGACACGGCGGCCAGCAGGGCGCGCAGCGCCACCGGGTCCGGTCGGTCGGACCAGGAG